>JAEUJR010000708.1 GCA_016793585.1 Archangium sp. | reverse complement strand
ACAGGAAACGAGAGTTCATGTTCACACCAGCTCCGACTTCGGGCTTCTCACCATGAGGTCGAGCACCGCGGCCTTCGGGCTCTTGCCTTCGTACGCAATTCGATAGACCTGATCGCAGATCGGCAGCTCGACGCCGAGCTTCGTCGAGAGATCCTTCGCGCTCTTCGCCGTCTTCACGCCTTCGGCGACCTGCTTCATCTCTTTGAGAATCTCGTCGAGCGAGCGGCCCTTGCCGAGCTCCATGCCAACCTTCCGGTTTCGCGAGAGCTCGCCGGTGCAGGTGAGCACCAGGTCGCCCATGCCGGCGAGGCCCGAGAGCGTGAGCGGGTTCGCGCCCATGCGCATGGCGATGCGGGAGATCTCGGCGAGGCCGCGCGTGATGATGGCGGCGCGGGTGTTGTGGCCCAGGCCCATGCCGTCGCCCATGCCGGCCGCGATGGCGATGACGTTCTTGAGGCTGCCGCCGACCTGCACCCCCACCACGTCGGTCGAGGTGTACGCGCGGAACTTCTCGCTCGAGAACAGCGCCTGCGCCTTCTTGGCCGTCTTCTCCCACCGCGAGGCGATGGTGACGACGGTGGGCATGCCCAGCACCATCTCCTTCGCGAAGCTGGGGCCCGACAGCACGGCGATGCTCGGGTGGTACGACTCGGGCAGGCACTGCTCGAGCACCTCGGTCATCGTCAGCAGCGTCTCGTTCTCGATGCCCTTGGCCACCGAGACGACGGGCACGTGCGAGGGCACGAAGGTGGCGACCTTCGACATGAGATCGCGCGTGGCCTGAGACGGCGTGGCGACCGCGACCAGCTCGGCGCCTTCGGCTGCGGCCTGCAGATCGGTGGTGCCGCGAATCTTCGGTGAGAGCTTCAGCCCCGGCAGGTACCCCGGGTTCTCGTGCTGCTCGTTGAGCGCGGCGATGGTGGCCGGGTCACGCCCCCAGAGAACGACCTCGTCGAAGGTGTGCGCCAGCACCGAGGCGATGGCCGTACCGAAGCTGCCTGCACCGAAGACGGTCGCTTTCTTCATGGAGTCGGCTGCTTAGCCCTGCACCCACCTCGAGGTCGACCCGCATCACGAAGGCGCGCGTCAGAAACCCGTGATGAGGCCCACCGCGACCGACGGCATGACCGCGCTGTCGTCGGGCCTCAGGTGAATGTCGAGGCCGAGCGAGAAGAGAAAGCTGGTGCGCTCCGAGAGCGGCAGCTCGGCGCCGAACTTCGAGAGAATGTTGTGGCCCAGCAGGAACGTCGCGGGCACGCCCTGCAGCGGCGTGGTGGCGAACGGCTCGGTGTCGACGGTGAGCATGTACCGCAGGTCGGCGAACAGCCGCGCCGCCCGCAACGACGAGCCCTGGTACGAGAGAATGAAGCCGGGCACGAAGTTGAAGTTCCGCCGCCCGCTGATCCACCGGGTGCCACGCGTCTCTTTGCTCGCGCGCTGGTTGAAGAGCGCTCCGCCGCCCTCGAACGCGAGCGCGAAGTTCACGCCGGGGCCCTTGCCGAAGCCGTACTTCACCAGCAGGCGCACCTCGTTCATCAACAGGTAAAACGAGTCGTAACCGACGCCCAGGTCGAGGTTCTCGAGCACGCCGATGCTGGCGCGCAGCTGGAACACGGGGAAGCCCAGCACGAAGGCCTGGCCGCGTTTCCACTGGCCGAGCGCCGGGGCGCCGAACATCGACACCGTGTTGGGCTGCTCGCGGGCGCGCAGCCGGGCGCGGAGATCGGGCGAGACGGAAGGTGACGTCGCTGGCGGCGGTGGTGCGCTGGGGAGCGGCTCGATGACCGACGGCGGCGCGGGCGGGGGCGTCGTGAGGGGCGCGGGCGCCGGCTCCTTGGGGGCGTTGGGCAGGCGCTGCCACTCCTCTTCGGGCTGGTTCTGGCCGAAGGCGAGCGACGCCAGGAGCGTGAGCGTGAACAGGGCGCGTCTCATGAAGTCTCGAGGGCCTCTTCAAAACACGAAACGCCTCCCCCGTGCGTGAGGGAAGCGTTTCGGGCGTCAGCAGCCGGGGTGGCTCAGAGGCTCTTCAGGTAGACGACCAGGTCGGCCTTCTCGAGCTCGGTGAGGCCCGAGGTGACGCCGTGTTTGTCGTTCTTGTTGCCGAACACGCGAACCTCGAGCGTGGGCTCGCTGCCGTCGTGCAGGTAGGGCGCCGAGCGCGCGATGCCCTTGAGCGACGGCACGTTGAAGCCCTGGCGCTCGACGAGCCCGTTGTCGCGCTGGTTGGCCAGCACACTGCGCGTGTTGAGCGTGCCGACGTCGCGGTTGGTGTTGTCGGTGAGCAGCTCACCGGCGTGGCAGGTCGAACACTGGGCCTTCTCGAAGACGGCGCGGCCGCGGGTGACGGCCTCGAGCTCCTTCGCGACGGGAGACGGCGCGGTCGGCATGCTGGCGATGAACGCATCGAGCTTCGCCGCTTCGGCGCTGCCGAGGCCCACGCCACCCATACGCTCACGAATCGTGTGCACGTTGAAGTCGCCGATGGTGGGGAACTCGCCGCTCCAGTGGAACGGCGCCGTCTTCAGCAGGTCGCGGCCGGCGAGCGCAGGCGTCTGTCGGGGGCCATCGGGGAACATCCACACGTGGCCGTCTTCGCGGCCTTCGAGGTGGCACGTCGAGCAGGCGACGTTCGTCTGCGCCGAGCTCATCTTCGGGTCGAGCGCGTTGAAGAACATCTTGCGGCCTTCGGCGAGCTCGGGCGACAGCACGTCGCCCGCGACGGGAATGGCGGCGGTGGCCACGTTGACGACCACGGCCGAGTCTCCGCTGCCCTTTGCCTCGAGCACGTTCACCGTGTGATCGAACTGGCTATAGACGTACGCCTTGTTGCCAGCCTTCGAGATCGCGATGCCGTCGGAGCCCGGACCGACGCGCACGAGCGAACGAATCGAGGTGCCGGTCGAGTTGAAGTCGATGTCGGTGCCGCTGCGGCGATCGGCAGGAAGAATGGCGACGTTCATCGACTCGCGGTTGACGACGAACACCCACGCGCCAGTCGGGTCGGTCACGCCGACGGTCGAGCCCTGCACCGCGCTCTCGATGCCCCCGCGGTTCGAGGAGAACGTGGAGACGGGAAAGTCACTGGTGGTGTTCGTGTTGGTGCCGCTCGCCACGCAGGCCGTGAGATCGTCGACGAGGGCCGTGGGCTGCGCGTCGTTGCGGGTGTCGTAGGTGACGATGCCCGCGGTAGCGACCGCGCCGACGCTGCACGGGCCGCCGGCCGAGTAGTAACCGCCAGCCGACGAGGGCCGGCGGGCGATGGCGTCTTCACGAGCCCACACGACCGGGGTGAAGGCGCGGGTTCCATCGGGCGTGGTGATGATGTCGCTGACGGCGCGCGGGCGGAAGCTGGAGAACGTCGTGGGCGACGTGGTGGGGCTGGTGGTCGGGTTCAGTCGCGTCGCGTTGGCTTCGGTGTAGGCCGCGGCGCGTGAGGGGTCCGACGTGACGGCCTGCTTGTTCAGGTCGACCGTCGCGAGCTCACCCTGCTTGTAGAGCGAGACGAGCGCGGTGTGGCCGACGACGGCGACGGCGCGGGGCTCTTCGCCGACTGGAATCTCCCAGAGCTGCTGGAGCGTCGCAGTGTCGAACGCGGTGAGCACGCCGTGCGCCGCGGTGTCGCGCGCGGTGTTCGAGGTGACGAGCAGCTGCTTGCCGTCGGCCGAGAGCGCCAGGCCCGTGGGCTCGAGCGCGGTGACGAGCGTGGCCGAGACCGCCGCCTCGCCCTTCCGAACGACCGAGACGGTGTTGCTGCCGCGGTTGGCGACGTACGCCGTGTCGTCGGCACCGAGGATGACGCGCACCGGGTTCTTGCCGACGTTCACCTTGACGATGTTCTCGCTCGTCGGGTTCGCGAGCGGAATCACCGCGAGCAGCCCGTTGTCGCTGTCGACGGCGTAGAGGGTGGAGTCATCGGACGAGAGCGCGAGCGAGCCGCTCGAGCGCGAGCCGTTTCCCTGCACGGGCGCCACACAGGCGTTGAGCAGCAACCCCGCCGCGACTGCACCGACCAGCATCGTTCGTTTGAACCAGTTCATTCGCTCCCCTTGCGTCCTGATGACTTCGTTCGATTCTGCTTTGGCCGGGCACCTGACTTCTACGCCCTGCCATCAATGTCGTGACCGCGTCAGAAACCGCTCAAGCCCTTGTTTCGACGACCGCTTTCCCTGCTTCAACCCGTCGGGCCGCTCCGTTGTGCAGGTGGTGTGCCCGAAGCTTCCGCCTTGGCCGCCCGCAAATCCACTGGGAGACGTTGCCAACGCATGGCGATCTGATCGATTCACTGTGCAGTTTTCCTCCACTCCTGAGCAGCGCGTTGCGCACCGTCGATGGCCAACCCTCAAACCATTGAATTCCTGAGCTTCCGCAGGACATTTACGCTCCTGATTCTGCTGGTGGTGCTGCCCTCGGCGGGGTTGTCGGGCTTTGGCGTGGTGGCGATCATCAACGAGCGGGCTGCGGTGGAGAAGCGGCTCGAAGCAACCTGGTCAGGGCGACTCACCTCGGTGTGGAGCGACGTGAAGACACGGCTCGACGCCGCCGAGGTCGTGTCCGAGGCCCCGCTGGCGCTCGAGAGCGGCGACATCTCGCTCATCGAGTCGACGTTCGACGTCGAGGGTGAGGTGATCGCGGCGCAGGACGAGAAGCTGGTTCCGGTGGTGAAGAGCCTGGTGCCCCAGTTCACGGCGGTGCCGCAGCGGCCGGTCTTCTTCACCGCTTCGACGCCGCAGGGGGTGTTCCTGCTGGTCGCGCGACGAACGAACGGCACCGTGCACGGCGGCTTCGTCTCCATCGACGCGATGCAGCGGCTGGTGCGCGCAGCGGGCGCTCCGATTCTGACGAGCGGCGAGCCCGCGCAGCTCGCCCTGCTCCCAGTGAAGCCGATTCCCGCAGAGGGCGTGCTGGCGCGGCTCACGTCGGGCGTGAGCGAAGTTCGTGAAGCCGCGCTGGGCCCGCCCGAGCTGGCGTCGCTCGCGCTGCTCAGCCCCATGCAGGACTTTCGGCTCGTCGCTCAAGCCGTCGGAGAAGACCCCGTCGGCAAGGCCTCGGCCCGCAACCGCACCGTCTACGGCATTCTGCTCGGCATCTTCTACGTCACGCTGGCGCTGGGCGTGATCTTCACGGGGCGCACGCTCTACCGCGAGGCGCGGCTGTCGCGGCTCAAGACCGACTTCGTCTCGCTCGTCAGCCACGAGCTGCGCACGCCGCTGACCTCGATTCGCATGTTCATCGAGATGCTGGCGACGAACCGTGTGAAGGACCAGGCCGAGATGCAGACGGTGCTCGATCTGCTGGTGAAAGAGACGTCGCGCCTGTCGACGATGATCGAGACGGTGCTCGACTTCTCGCGCATCGAGTCGGGCAAGAAGCAGTACGACCTGCAGCCCATCCCGGTGGGCGCGGTCGTGAACGACGCCGTCGAGGCGTTCCGGGCGCAGCGGGTCGGCGCGACGATGAGCTTCACGGTGAAGGCGGCAGACGATCTGCCCACCCTGTCGCTCGATCGCACGGCCATCGCCGGCGCGGTGCTCAACCTGCTGCAGAACGCGTACAAGTACTCGGGTGACGACCGGCGCATCGAGCTGCGGGCCCAGCGGCACGGTGACGAGGTGGTCATCGAGGTCGAAGACAACGGCTTCGGCATTCCGCGGCGGGAGCAGAAGCGCATCTTCGACCGCTTCTACCGGGTCGATTCGCTCGCCACCCGCAAGACCGAGGGCACGGGTCTGGGCCTCTCCATCGCGCAGCGCATCGTCGAAGCCCACGCCGGCCGCATCAGCGTCGACAGCACCGTCGGCAAAGGCAGCACGTTTCGCATTCACCTGCCGCTCGAGCAGTGAAAGAACCGCCCTCCTGGAGCCCGCGCGATGACCGACAAGAAGGGCCAACGCATTCTGGTCGTCGAAGACGACCTCTCGATCCTCACCGGGCTCTCGATGAGCCTGCGGTACGAGGGCTTCGAGGTGTTGCAGGCGCAGGACGGCAAGGTCGGCCTGCAGAAGGCGCTCGACGAGGCGCCCGATCTCATCGTGCTCGACATCATGATGCCGCAGCTCAACGGCTACGAGGTGATGGAGGAGCTGCGCAAACGCGAGAGCAAGACGCCCGTCATCGTGCTCTCGGCCCGCGGCCAGGAGCGAGACAAGGTCACTGGCCTCGACCTCGGCGCCGACGACTACCTCGTCAAGCCGTTCAGCCTGCAGGAGCTGCTCGCCCGCATTCGCAGCGTGCTCCGCCGCAGAGATCGTGACGAGCCGCAGTGGCTCTCGTTCGACGACACGCGCATCGACCTTCGTTCGAAGACGGTGACCCGCGCCGGCGTGGCGATCGAGCTGACCGCGCAGGAGTTCAAGCTGCTCGCCCACTTCGTCGGCAACCCGGGCCGCACCTTCAGCCGCGACGAGCTGCTCTCGGCCGCGTGGGGCTATGGCTACGAGGGCACCGCCCGCACCGTCGACAACTTCGTCAGCCAGCTGCGCGCCAAGTTCGAGAAGGCGCCCGATGAGCCGACGCACTTCTCGACGGTGCGTGGGCTGGGTTACCGCTTCGACCCCTGACCGCCCGAGCGCTCCCAGATCGCCTTCGCGAGCGAGTCGGGCAGCAAGAACTGCATCGACGCTTCGCCGAACTTGATGCGCACGCCGTCGGTGAGCTGCACCTTCTGATTGGGCGTCAACCGCTGCGCGCCGAGAAAAGTGCCGTTCTTCGACTCGGCGTCACACAGCCACCAGAGCTTCTGCCGCGCCTCGAACTGCAGCCACGCGTGGAACCGGCTGACCGACCCATCGTCGACGATGACGTCGTTGCTCTCGACCCGCCCCACGGTGACGCCCATGGCGAACGGGTTCGGGCGGCCCGGCACCTTCTCGATCACGAACACGAGCGGGTCGGTCGCGGTCGGCCGCGTCTTGAAGCCTGCGTCGGTGGGCGCCCAGTCTTCGTCGGGTGAAGACTCCGAAGGCGGCGCCTCCCACACCAGCACCGGCGCTTTCACGAGGGGCTGATCAGGCTTCAGCACGAGCTGACGCATGAGCTGAGACAGCGAGAGCGACACGTTCGAACTGTACACGTGACCACGAAAACGTGCCCCGGGATTTCCTCGCCGATAGTGTGTGACGCATGTACCGCCGCTACTCGATTCACCGTGACGGAGACCTGCTCGTCGAAGACCTCGACGAGGCGGGCAAACCCATCGACCCCGAGCCCGTGACGCCCGAGGAGCGCCTGCCCATCGAAGTGACGGTGCTCTCTCCCGACGACACCGACTCGCGCGCCGCCCTGCTCGATCTGCTCGAGATGGCTCTGGGCCTCGAGACCGAAGGGCCCGAGAAGACCGGCCTGCGCAAGCGCGAAGGCAAGAAGCTCGACGTCTTGAGCTGAGTCACTCCGTCACATCGGCCGGTGCGAGCGCTTGCGAAGACGCAGGCGCCTGCGCTACCTCGTGCGCCATGAACACGCTCCTCCTCTCCATCGCGCTCGCTTGTGCCCCCGGCCCCGACGGCAAGACGACCTGCAACGGCAACCACGAGAACCACGCCGACAAGGCGGCGGCTGGTGCGACCGAGTGCCACGGCCACGACGCGCAGGCGGCCGCTCCCGCGAAGGCTGACGGCTCGGTGCTGCTGCGTGGCGAGAAGCTCAAGGGCGCCACCGTCGTCACCCTCGACAAGTTGCTCACCTCGCCCACCGAGTTCGAAGGCAA
>JAEUJR010000704.1 GCA_016793585.1 Archangium sp. | reverse complement strand
CAAAGCGAAACGTCGTCCACTGACGCATGGAGGTCCCACCTTAGCGCACCACGCGGCGGGTTGACCTTCTCGCAAGACGAGCCCCTGCGCTTGTGGCTACGCTCGGGCGCGTGAGTCAACCCGATGAGAAGGGCAGTTTCTCCACCAGCATCGCCGACGACGTCATCAACGAAGCCCTGAAGAGTGTCGAGAAGGCGAAGGCCGCCGTCCGGGGAGACCCCGCACCTGCTGCTGCGGCACCTGCACCTGCACCCGCTCCCGAAGCCGCTCCAGCCGCTGACCCGGCCAACGACGAAGTGGCCACGCTGAAGACCCAGCTCGAGCTGTCCATGGCGAAGGGCCGCGAGCTGATGGCGAAGGTGAAGGACGAGCACGAGAAGATGCTGCGCGCGGTCGCCGACCTCGAGAACTACAAGAAGCGCGCGCTCAAAGAGAAGGAAGAGGTGCAGAAGTTCGGCAGCGAGAAGCTGCTGAAGGACTTTCTGCCAGTCGTCGACAACTTCGACCGCGCGCTCGAGCACGCCCGCAGCAGCGGCGACCTCGAGAGCCTGAAGAAGGGCGTCGAGATGATCCGCAAGCTGTTCGAAGACACCCTGGGCAAACACGGCGTGCGCTCGTTCTCGACGAAGGGCGAGCCGTTCGACCCGAACAAGCACGAGGCCATGTCGGCGGCCGAGACCGACGAGATGCCGCCCAACCACGTGCACTCGGAATACCTGCGCGGCTTCATGCTCAACGATCGCCTGGTTCGCCCAGCCCTCGTCGTCGTCTCGAAGGCCAGGCCGGCCGCCGCACCTGCCGACGCCGCGCCTGCACCAACTCCGGCTGACGAGACTCCGAAAGCCTGATGCCGATCATTCGCCGTGAGGGTCACAATTCTGTGATGATTCTGGAACGTTTCTGTCGTGTTCTGAGGGGGTCATGAGCAAAGTCATCGGTATCGACCTTGGCACCACGAACTCCTGCGTGGCGGTCATGGAGAGCGGCGAGCCCGTCGTCATTCCCAACAGCGAAGGGAGCCGCACCACCCCGTCGATGGTCGCGTTCACCGATGGTGGTGAGCGGCTCGTCGGGCAGATCGCCAAGCGGCAGGCGGTCACCAACCCCGAGAACACCGTCTATGCGGTGAAGCGGCTCATGGGCCGTCAGCTCGACTCGCCCGAGGCGAAACGCGCTGCGGGCATGGTGCCGTACAAGGTGGTCGCGTCGGACAACGGCGACGCGTGGGTCGAGATTCGCGGGAAGAAGTACAGCCCTCCCGAGATCAGCTCGATGATTCTCACCAAGATGAAGGTGACCGCCGAAGACTACCTCGGCGAGCCCGTCACCGAGGCCGTCGTCACCGTGCCCGCCTACTTCAACGACGGTCAACGGCAGGCCACGAAAGACGCCGGCCGCATCGCAGGCCTCAACGTGCTGCGCATCATCAACGAGCCCACCGCGGCTGCGCTCGCCTACGGCCTCGACAAGGACACGAGCAAGGCCGAGACGATCGCCGTCTACGACCTCGGCGGTGGCACGTTCGATATCTCGATTCTCGAGCTGAACTCGGGCGTCTTCGAAGTGAAGGCCACCAACGGCGACACGTACCTGGGCGGCGAAGACTTCGACAACAAGCTCATCGACTGGCTGGCCGACCGGTTCAAGTCGTCGAACAACGGCCTCGACCTGCGCAAAGACCGCATGGCCCTGCAGCGCCTGAAAGAGGCGGCCGAGCGCGCGAAGCACGAGCTGTCGAGCGCGACCGAGACCGAGGTGAACCTGCCGTTCATCACCGCCGACGCCTCGGGCCCGAAACACCTGCAGGAGACCATCAACCGCGCGGCCTTCGAAGACCTCGTGAAGGATCTGATCGATCGCTCCATCGAGCCCTGCAAGATCGCCCTGAAAGACGCCGGCATCACCACGCAGCAGGTGAACCAGGTGCTGCTGGTCGGCGGCATGACGCGCATGCCGGCGGTGCAGGCGAAGGTGAAGCAGTTCTTCGGGCGTGACCCGCACAAGGGCATCAACCCCGACGAGGTCGTCGCCGTTGGCGCCGCGATTCAGGGCGGCGTGCTCAAGGGCGAAGTCAAAGACGTGCTCCTGCTCGACGTGACGCCGCTCTCGCTGGGCGTCGAGACCGCCGGTGGCGTGTTCACCAAGATCATCGACAAGAACACGACGATTCCCTGCAAGAAGAGCCAGATCTTCTCGACCGCCACCGACAACCAGCCCCTCGTCAGCGTGCACGTGCTCCAGGGCGAACGTGAGATGGCCGCCGACAACAAGACGCTCGCCCGCTTCGAGCTCGTCGGCATTCCACCTGCGCCGCGTGGCGTGCCGCAGATCGAAGTCACCTTCGACATCGACGCCAACGGCCTCGTGAGCGTGTCGTCGAAAGACCTCGGCACCGGCCGCGTGCAGACCGTGAAGATCGTCTCGAACTCGGGCCTCACCGAAGCCGAGATTCAGAAGATGGTGAACGACGCGCAGTCGAACGTCGAAGGCGACAAGAAGAAGAAAGAGCTCGCCGACCTCAAGAACAACGCCGACGGCCTCATC
>JAEUJR010000205.1 GCA_016793585.1 Archangium sp. | reverse complement strand
TCGATCCGCCCGCCGTCGAGCCGCCTGCCGCCGATCCGCCTGCCGCCGATCCGCCTGCCGCCGATCCGCCTGCCGCCGATCCGCCTGCCGCCGATCCGCCTGCGGTGGATCCGCCCGCATCCCCACCAGCCGTGGCGACTCCACCGCTGCTTCCGCCGCCAGTTCCACCGTCAGGGCCTGACCCCATCGGTCCGCACGCCACGAACGTCGTCACAGCAGCAACCAGCAATCGTCGGTTCATCGGTTGTTCCTTCGGAGCAGCACTCACGTATCGGAGCGCAACGGCACCCATCGAGGCCAGTGAGGGGCGCGACGCCTGTACCATGAGCGCCACCGGAATCGGTCTGACCACGCCGACGTGCGCTGATGTCCGATAAGCCACCGACGACCCATCGTTCAGGTGCAGCCGCGCGTTCAGCGCCAGGGCAAGCCGAACCGGAAGCCGTGCGTGCGGCTCACGTAGAGCGCCACCGAGGTCGCCAGCGCGACGACCCCCACGAACACCCGTTCGTCGGGAATCAACTGCGCGCGAAGCTCCCACGCGAGCCGCGCGACCACGGCGCCAACGCAGAACCCAACCACCGTCACCAGCCCGCTGCCCGGCCTGCCGTCGAGCTTCGAGCGAAGCCCATGGCGCTTTCGTTTGAGCGCCTCGAGCCGCTCCGAGAGCCGGTCACGCTGCAGCGCCAGCCCCGCGGCGTTGGCCATCACGTCGTCGAGCTGTGCGTGCAGCACGCGCGCCTTCACCTGGGCCTGTTCGAGCGCGTCGTTGCCTTCGCGACCCACGGCGTTCTCCGGTTGAGCCACGGCATCAACAACACCTGCACCAGCGCGATGACGATGGCGAGCAGCCCCAGTGGCCACACACCCGTGTCGAAGAAGAGCGCCGCGCCCAGCACCGCGACGGGCGGCCCGAAGCCGACACAGAGCGACCCGAACACGCTCGTCTCGCCGCCGACGTGAAGGGTCGAGATGTCGCGCTCGAGCTGGTCCAGCTCGCGCTCCATTCGGGTGAGGTCGCTCTCGAGATGCGCGAGGTGCGCAGTCGCCTCGTCGAGGCGGCGCTCAGCGGCCTGCACCAGCTCGTCCGGGTGCTCCATGCGGCCGACAGTCTGCCACCGGCGCTCGCCCCGACGACAGCCACCCCGGGCAAGCCCCTCGAGCGCGAATCTTCGCCGACACGCGTCGCGACCTGCCGCGATGCGACGTTGCCCCCTTGCGTGGCCATGTGACAATGCGACCGCCCACTCCCCGTTGGGCTGCCTTCAGGAGGAAGTCCCCATGACCCGGCTCGCTCGCGCGATGTCCTGGAGCGCGTCAGTCTGTGTGCTCCTCACCCTCTCGAACTGCGCGAGCTGTGCTCGGCAACCAGCGACGAACACGCTCGTCACCGAAGGCACGCCCTGTTCGCTCGACGACGAATGCGAGACGGGCCTGTGCGACGTGGTGCCGGGCACCAACGCTCGCATCTGTCTGCGCAAGTGCACCTCGGGCTGCAAAGAAATCGACCAGTGCACGAAGCTCACCGCCGACCGCTTCGCGTGTGTGCCGCAGCGGGCGGGTCTCTGCCAGTCGTGCGCGAGCGACACCGACTGCCCGTACCCGGCCGACAAGTGCATCACCCTGGGCAACGACAAGTTCTGTGGCCGTGACTGCAGCTTCGACAGCACCTGCCCCTCATCGTTCCGCTGCGCTGACGCCGTCGACGTGAACGGAGACCCGGCTCCCAAACAGTGTCAGCCCACCAGCGGCACCTGCGCGTGCACCACCTCGACCGCCGGCCAGATGATGCCGTGTGAAGTGACGAACAGCTTCGGCACCTGTCTGGGCACCGTGACGTGCCAGCCGCCCATGGGCTTCGGCGCCTGCAGCGCGCGCACGCCGGCCGCCGAGCTCTGCAACGGCCGCGACGACGACTGCGACGGCATGACGGACGAGGAGATCGCCGACACCATCTGCGGCGTCGGTGGCTGCGAGCGCCGCGTCGCCGCCTGCACCAACGGCCGGCCGAACACCTGCACGCCGGGCATGCCCGACCTCGAGGTCTGCAACCGCGTCGACGACAACTGCGACGGGCGCGTCGACGAGAACTTCGACCTGCAGAACGACGTCGGCAACTGCGGCACCTGCAACCGCGCCTGCGCCTTCACCAACGCGGTGCCGAAGTGCGAGACGGGCAGCTGCGCCATCGACCGCTGCGTCGCGGGCTGGGTGAACCTCGACGGCATCGCCGCCAACGGCTGCGAGCACCCGTGCACCCAGACGAACAACGGCGTCGAGGTGTGTGACGGCCGCGACAACAACTGCGACGGCCGCACCGACGAAGGCTTCGACCTGGTCACCGACCCGACGAACTGCGGCCAGTGCGGGCTGGTGTGCAACGTCGCCAACGGCTCCGTCTCGTCGTACCGCTGCAACGCGGGCCGCTGTGCGGTGGGCATGTGCGCGATGGGCCGCGGCGACTGCAACCAGTCCTTCGCGGACGGCTGCGAAGAGAACCTCGTGACCTCGCTGGTGCACTGTGGCCAGTGTGGCCAGGCCTGCGCTCCGGCGAACGCGACCGGCACCTGCCAGATGGGCACCTGTCGCATTCAGACGTGCGCGCCCGGCTTCCGCGACTGCAACGTGATGGTGAGCGACGGCTGTGAAATCGACGGCAACACCGACGTGAACAACTGCGGCATGTGCGGCCGCGTCTGCAGCGCCGCCAACGCCACCAGCGCCTGCACCGCGGGCTCGTGCACCTTCACCTGCCTCGCCAACTGGTACGACGCCGACAACAGCGCCGCCAACGGCTGCGAGTACGCGTGCGTGCGTACGAACAACGGCGTCGAGGCGTGCGACGGCATCGACAACGACTGTGATGGGCGCGTCGACGAAGACTTCAACTTCATGACCGACGCCATGCACTGCGGCATGTGCAATCGCGCGTGCATTCCCCCGTCGTTCGCGATGTCGACGGCGTGTGGCGGAGGCAACTGCAGCATCACCTCGTGCGTCATGGGCCGCGGCAACTGCAACGGCACCTATGCTGATGGCTGCGAGGTCGACACCACGGCGACGGTGAGCCACTGCGGTGCGTGCAACAACGCGTGCTCGGCGGCGAACGTGCAGACGTACTCGTGCGTGAACTCGTCGTGCGGCATCGCGCAGTGCGCGCCCGGGCGGGGCAACTGCAACAACCTCTTCTCCGATGGCTGTGAGGTCGACACCAACACGTCGCTCACGAACTGCGGAGGCTGCGGCACCACCTGCACCATCGCGAACGGCACGCCCGTGTGTACCGGCGGCATGTGCCGCGTCGCGGCCTGCACGGCGCCGTTCCAGGACTGCAACATGAGCGCGACCGACGGCTGCGAGGTGAACACGTCGAACAACGCCTCGCACTGCGGTGGCTGTGGCAACGCGTGCACCCGGCCGTTCGCGACGGGGACGTGCAGCAACTCGATGTGCAGCTTCGTCTGTCTGCCCGGCCGTGTGGACCTCGATGGAAACCCGAACAACGGTTGTGAGTACGCGTGCACGGCGACGGGTTCGGAT
>JAEUJR010000199.1 GCA_016793585.1 Archangium sp. | reverse complement strand
GACTCCATCACGACGATGGTCAACAGCGTCACGGGCACGATGATGAACCTCAAGTTCGCGCTCGCGCGGGGGCCGACGATGAAGGTGCCCTTTCGAAGGGCGGTGCTGCCGATTCCCGGCGCGACGCCAGTCTCGGTCGTCGTCACCTCGGACAAGCAGAGCTGCGAGAAGCTGGGCGCCCGGCTCTTCATGGTGTCTCCGACCGACGTCGACACGTCGATGATGGAGGACACGCTGCGTGAGATCGCCAACATCACCGCCGGCCAGGTGAAGCGCGCGATGTCGCTCGATCAGGCGCTGGGGCTTCCGAAGATCCTCACGGCCGATGAGTCGTGGTCGGCCGCGATCATGAAGTCGCAGTGCATCACGCTGCGAGCGACCGAGGCCGACGTCGAGCTCGAAGTGCAGATCACCACCCACCCGCGCGAGTAACCGCCCACCCCTTTTTCACCGCAGAGGAACGACCATGCCACGCGTACTCACCGTCGATGACAGCAAGGCGATTCGAACCATCGTCACCAAACAGATGCTCGATCTCGGGTTCGAGGTCGACGAGGCCGAAGACGGCGTGCTGGGCCTGGCCAAGCTCGAAGAGCTCACCTTCGACCTGGTGATTCTCGACGTCACGATGCCCAACCTCGACGGGCCGGGCATGCTCGCGAAGATGCGCGAAGCGGGCAACAAGACGCCCGTGCTCATGCTGACCAGCGAGTCGAAGCGCTCGATCATGGTCGACGTGATGAAGGCGGGCATCGAGGACTACGTGCTCAAGCCCTTCAAGCCCGAAGAGCTGCGGGCGAAGGCGCTGAAGGTGCTGAAGATCGCCGCCCCGGCGATGCCCGTCACCATGAGCGGAGAGCCCGCGATGCCGCAGGGCCGAATGGACCCGACCGGCAAGCAGTTCATCGACGTGCTCGTCATCGACGACATGGAGAACGTGCACAAGAAGCTGAAGACGATCGTGCCGCAGCACGTGACCGTCGGCGCGGCGCTCTCGGCAGCGTCGGCGTTGCAGGCCTGCCGCGACAAGGTCTTCCGGGTCGTCTTCATCGACACCGACATTCCCGACGTGAACTCGGCCGCGCTGATGAATCAGCTGCGCTCACTGCAGCAGCACGCCGCCTTCCTCGCGCTGGCGCTGCGCAGCGCGAACGACGTGCAGAAGGAGATGCAGGCGCTCGGCTTCGACGACGTCATCTTCAAGCCCTTCGACAAGGACAGCATCGAGGACTTCCTGATTCGGTACTTCAACGATCAGGATCTGGTCATCGCCGACGACAACCTGCTCAAGGTGGGCGCGTTCGCCGGCAAGGACGACCGCATCGACAAGTACTTCTCGCGCGTGGCCAAGCTGCTCGAGGAGCAGATCGAGAAGATCGCCGCGGCCTGTCACGACCAGGTGATCATCGATCTCACCAACTCGCCGCTGAAGCCCGACCGCACGCCGCGGCTGGTGATCGACATGAAGAAGGAAGCCCAGAAGCGCGGCATCGAGCTCAAGCTCGTCGCGGGGGCCGACCACAGCGCGCTGCTCAAGAAGTTCGACGAGACCGCGAAGATGACCGTCTGCAACTCGGTGACGGAGGCCCGCGCGGCCTGAGCTGGCAGGAAGAGAGGAAGGGTTCGCCATGGCAGTCGTGGCAGAAAAGCTGGGCGAGCAGGTGCAGGCGATCCTCTCGAAGAAGATCGCCGACAACTCGCTGGTGTTGCCGGCGCCTCCGACGGTGGTGACGCGCGTGCTGCAGCTGGTGCGTGACCCATCGTTTTCTCCGAAAGACGCGACGCCGCTCGTCGAGCGCGACACGGTGATCGCCGCCCGCGTGCTGCGCGCGGCCAACTCGGTGCAACACGGCGGCATGGAGCGGGCTCGAAGCCTGCCCCAGGCGCTCACCCGGCTGGGCGTCGAGAAGTTCAAGTCGCTGCTCGTCGAGATCTCAGCGCACCGGTTGTTCGAGTCGAGAGACCCGCGCATCGGTGAGCACACGCGGGGGCTCTGGGAGCACTCGCTGGCGGTGGCGATGCTGTCGCGTGACGTGGCGGCGCTCTGCGGCGTCGCAGAGACCGAGGCCGCCTATCTGGCAGGGCTGCTGCACGACATCGGCAAACCCGTGGTCGCGTTCCTCTTGCTCGAGGCCGAGAAGAACGTCGTCGGCACGAGGACCAACGTGTGGATCGACCCGGACGCGTGGGTCGACGTGCTGCAGAAGGTGCACCGGCCGATCGGCGTGGCGCTCGCCCAGAAGTGGGGCCTGCCCGAGACCGTCGCGTCGGCGATTCAAGACTGCAGCGAGTACAACTCGGCCGAGCGCGTGTCGGTGGGCAACTGCGTGCGGTTCGCCAATGCGCTCGCGAAGAAGGAAGGCATCTACGTCGGCAAGATCGACGCATCAGACGTCGACGCCCTGGTGATGATCGGCCGCTCGCTGCTCGGCATCGACGACAACGTGCTGCAGCGGCTCTCTGGCGGCCTCGGCGACCGCGTCAAAGCGCTCATGGTGTGAGCAGGCCGCGCGCCGCACCGAGGTCGCGCTCCCTGCGAAGGAGCGGCTCGGCTCCGCGCTGGAACGGTCGTGCGCGGGCCACGGCAGACCTTCGGCGCGTTCGGCTCCCGTCGTCTTCGAACCCGGGCGCGCTCAGCGCATCTTCAAGAGTTCACGCGTGCGGTTGATCTCGGGCTTTGCGTCTTCGACCAGGCGAAGCAGCTTCTCTTCGGTCAGGTTGAGCCGCTCGAGCGAGCTCGGGTCGAGGGCCTCGACGCCTTCGCCGCTCCCCGCCTGGCCCGACAGCGCGTCGGCGACCTGAATCACCGTCGCGAAGTACCGCTGCGTCGCCGTCGGCGCGCTCGAGGGGTCGTGGTGCCACCGCGTCGCCGCCGCGATGTCCTTCGGCAGGTTCCACTTGTGCGCGAGCGCTTCACCTGCCTCGACGTGATCGAACGACAGCAGCTCGCGCTCGTCGTCGATGCTGTGGAGCACCTTCGTCGGCGTCACCTGAAACGCGCCCGCGCCCGCGAGCCAGGTCGCGATGACGACCTTGCCCAGGTCGTGCAGCAGGCCGCCCGTGAACGCGAGATCGGGGTACGTGAAGCCCGCAGCCCGCCCGATGCGATCGGACAAGACGGCCACGGTGATGGAGTGACTCCAGTACGCGTCGGCCGCCAGCTCGTAGCCCTTGAGCTTCGGCGGAATGGTGCGCGCGAAGCTCTGCGATGTCACCACCTCGAATACGCGCCGCAGGCCCATGCGGCTGATCGCGTCTTTCACCGAGGTGATCTCTCGGCTGCCTCGGTAGTACGCCGAGTTCGCGCTGCGCAGCAGGTTCGCGGTGAGGCCCACGTCGGGCCGCATCACCCGCTCGAAGTCAGACATCGACGCCTTCGCGTCGTTGATGAGGCTGAAGACCTGCGCCACCGCCGTCGGCACCGTGCCAATACCGTCGACCGACTCCAGAATCGCGCTCGCGACCGGGCCGACGGGGAGTGACACGGCCGCGGTCATGGCGCGGTCGCCTGCTCCAGCGCCAGCTTGAGGGCCTCAGCCGTGAAGGGCTTGTTCACCACGAAGCGGGCGCCAGCCTCGCGTGCCGTGGCGATTTGATCTGCCGTGCACTCACTCGTCACCATGCCGATCGGCATGCCCGGTCGGCCCGCACACAACGTCTTCACCAGCGTCAGCCCGTCCATCTCGGGCATGTTCCAGTCGGTCAGCACGAAGTCGAAGGGCTGCGCGTTGTACGTCGCCAGCGCCTCGGCGCCGTTGCAGGCCTCGGTGAGCTGATCGAACCCGGCCGTCTTCAGCGCACGACACACGAGCGACCGCATGGCCTTGCTGTCATCGACGACGAGAATTCTCATGGTGTCTCTCAGTGCAGCGTGCGTGCCGCGCCCAGATGCCCGTCAGGCAAGCCAGCGGCCCGGGGTGGGTGACGTCGGCTGGGTCGCCTCGGCCTCACGCAGTCGTCGTTCGAGACCGATCGCCGAGCCGCCCAGGTTCTCGAGTGGCCGTGGTTCGGTGTCGAAGAGCTCGCAGGCCAGGCGATCGATCGCCCGCGCGGCGGGGCTGGCAGGTGCGAGCGTGACCAGCGGGCGAGACAGGGCGGCCGCGCGGCGAACGTTGTGATCGTCTGGCAGCGAGCCCAGGTACACCAGCTTCGGAGTCGCCGCCGACGCCGAACAGGCCTGCAGCCGACCGAAAGCGAGCTGGCCCTGACGCTCCGAGCGGGTGCCGTTGACGACGACGTCGACGCTGCGGGCCCCGGTGTGCTCCTGGAGCGCCTGCGCGAGCGCCGCGGCATCGGACAAGCTGGTCGGCTCGGGCGTGGCCACCAGCACGATGCGCTCGGCCGACGCGGCCGCGAACAGCGCGTCACGACCCATTCCGGGAGGGCAGTCGATGAGCACCACGTCGAAGCGCTCGGCCAGCTCGTCCCACACGGCGCGCAGCGAGAGCTGCTGGCTCTCGGCGAGGAAGGTGAGCGAGCGTTCTCCGCTCGCGGCGGGAAGCACCGAGGGCCCGTGGGGCGTCTGCAGCAACGCCTCGTCGAGGGCCGCTCCTTCGAGCACGTCACCGACGTGCAGGTTCGCCGAGAGCCCGAAGAGCACGTGCACGCTGGCGAGCCCCGTGTCTGCGTCGATGACGACGGTGCGCAGCCCGCGCCGTGCCGCCAACACCGCAAGGTTGGCCACGAGGTGCGTCTTGCCCACCCCGCCCTTCCCACCTGTCACGCTGATGACCCGAAGCGACGCCACGGGCCTCGAGCTGTGCAAGCCGAGCGCCGCCAACCCTCGAAGAGACGGAACCGCGGGGCGAAATGGTGTGCCTGGCCTGCCGCCTCGAGACCCGGCGAAGGCTGCCGGGCCGCAGAAGACTGGAGGTTACGGAACGGCGTTGCCGGTGAGCGTCAGCTTGGCGCTCTCGGAGTTCGCGTTCGTCTCGAACACGAGCTCGCCCGTATGCGCGCCCATGCGAGCGGGGGCGAACGTGACGCTGAAGGTTCGGCGGACCTGAGGTGCCACCGACCCCGTACCGCCCTGAACGAAGAACGCGCCCGTGTCGGCGGTCATCACCTTCACCACGCGAATGTCGAGCGAGTCGAGCCCGGTGTTGACGACCGTGAAGTTCAGCTTGGCCGACTCGTTGGCCTTCACGTCACCGAACGCGTAGCTGGTCTCGAAGACGGCGCCGGCGTCGGGCAGCTCGAGCTTCAGCTCTCCGCGGTTGGTGGTCTGAATGCCGGGCTGCTTGCCGCACGCGGCGGCCAGGGTGAGCACTGCGAACAGGAAGAAGCGGTTCATCGTTTTCCCTCGAGCTTCGGAGCATAGCCCGGCGCGGTCTCGGCCAGCCGGGTCCACAGGGCCTTCGCGCCTTCGACATCACCTTTGGCCTTCAGCCGGTCGCCGAGCGCGTCGATGGCCTCGGGCGACTCGAGCGCGGCGCGCCACACGGTGTCGGCCATGGGCTTGCCGAGCTTCACGAGGCTCCAGGCCATACCGGCGCGCAGCTTCGGGTTGGTGGGCTGAAAGGGCATGACCTGACGGAAGCCGCCGAGCGCCTCCTGGTACTGGCCCTTCGAGAGCGCGTCTTCGGCGTCGTCGATGAGCTTGGCGTACTTCGCCTCGGTCTCGGGCGTGCTGGGCGCGTTCTGGAACGCCTCGATGGTGGCCTTGTCGAGCGCCGGCATCATGTTCGGCGCGGCCGCAGCGACAGGAGCGGGCACGGGCTTGAGCTTCGAGAGCCCACCCGCAGCGATGCCGGCCTTCGTTCGCTCGAGCAGCGCCTTCGCGTTGCGGCTCTGGCGAGCCTGTGGTGCCGCCGCGAGGAACTTCTCGAGGTCGGCCTTCGCGCTCTCGAGCGCCTTCACGTCGTCGGGCTTCTCGTCGATGGTGAGCGCGCCGCGGGCGTAGAGCGCGTCGGGCACGTCGTCGAACGTGGTCAGCACCTTCTCGTAGGCCTTGCGTGCGTTGGCGTAGTCGTGCGCGAGGAACGAGGCGTTGCCATCCATCATCAGCACCTCGGGCACGCCAGCGACGGCCTTGCGGGCGCAGGTGACGGCGAGCGCGGTCTTGCCGTTCGACGCCTGCTTCTTGGCGAGCTCGACGAGGTTCACCAGGTTCGCTTCTTTGGGCTTCTCGACCTCGCACTTCGCTTCGGCGTCGGGCGTTGGTTTGCCGCTGCCCAGGGCCTTCTTCTGATCGACGTAGAACCGCAAGGCGGGCTCGGCAGCGGCGAGCGCCTCTTTCGCGTAGACCTGCGCGTCCTTCGTGCGGCCCTGGCTGAAGTAGAGGCGCGCGAGCGACGAGGCGATCTCGAACGGCTTCTCTTTGCCCTTCAGGTCGGGCGTGGAGTCGATCTTCTTGATCAGCTCCTCGGGGTTGGGGCCAGGGGGCGCGTTCTGCGCGAGGGCGACACTCAGGGCGAGCGACCAGACCGACATGAGGCCGCTCCTATCACTGGACTGGTGCTTCGCTTCAACCCGTTCTCACGGGGAGGTGGAGAGCGCACATCGACCGGCCTGACACACCGCCCGCGACGCGACGCAATCGGCGAGGCACTGAGGGCGAAACGGAGAGCAGAACGAGGCGTAGGCGCGCGCGTCGGCGTCGTATTTCGACTTCGACGAAGCACTGATCGCGTCGTTGGAGCAGCCGCAGCCGTTGCACGGGTCGCCCATGAAGACCGCCACGCAGTCGGAGTCGACGTTGCAGGTATCGCTGTAGTCGACGCGATGCAGGCCCGTGTTGCACGCCGCGAGGAGCAGCAGCAGGCCAAGCCACTTCATTGGAAGGCCTTCAGCGCGCAGGTGCCGTTCACACAGGCAGCTTCGGGCTGCCGACACGCGGCCGCGGCGCAGAGCACGGGCGGGCCGACCCGAATGCAGGCGTTGCTGATGGTGTTCACGTCGGAGGTGTAGCGAGAAACGTCGGACTGGTTGATGGCCGCGTTGGCACAGCCGCCACAGCCTCCGTTGCAGAACTGACCGACGAAGACGGGAACGCACTCGGCGTCGGCCGAGCAGGTCTGCTTGTAGTCCTTCGCTTCGATGGTGGTGTCGCAGGCGGTGATGGCGAGAGCCGAGAACAGCAGGAGCAGTGAGCGCATGCCCGGCGACAGAGCATTCGTCAGGCCAGCGCGCGTGCCCTTCGTTTCGCGGGGTTGAGCGCGCGGGCCTCACAGGAAACTGAGTGTGACAGCGCCGTCAGGGAAGCAGGCGGAGGAGCTCACGTGGCGTCGTACCGCCGGGGAGCGAGAGCTCGGGCGCGAGCGCGGTGAGTGGCTCGAGCACGAAGCGACGGTGGGGCAGTCCCGGGTGCGGCAAGGTCAGCCGGTCGCTCGAGTGCGTGCGCGCTCCGTAGAGAATGAGATCGAGATCGATCGACCGCGGCGCCCAGCGTGTCGTCGTCACCCGGCCCATGGCTCTTTCGATCTCCTTGAGCGCAGTCAGCAGCGGCTCGGGCTCCAGCGTCGTGCGCAGCTCGGCGACGGTGTTGAAGTACGAGGGCTGCGGCGCCGGGTTCTCGGGCGGGAGCAGCGCTTCGGTCTCGATGATCGGCGCGACGCCGACGATCGAAGTCATCGGGAGTGCTCCGATTCTGCGAACGGCTTCGTCGATCTCCGCCTTGCGGTCTCCGAGGTTGGAGCCCAGCGCGACGAAGACCCGCTCGGTCACCGCTTCACCGGGTTGCGCAACACGCCGATGCCTTCGATCTCCACCTCGACGACGTCACCGTCTTTCATCGGCCCGACGCCCGAGGGCGTGCCGGTCGAGATGATGTCTCCCGGCAGCAGCGTCATCACGTTCGAGATGAAGGCGACGAGCTTCGCGGGTGAGTGCACCATGTCGCTCGTACGGCCCGACTGCTTCTGCTCGCCGTTGAGCCGACAGGTGACCTGCAGGTCCGAGAAGTCGAGGCCACGCACCATGAATGGGCCACAGCAGGCGAACGTGTCGTACGACTTCGCGCGCGTGTGTTGAACCTCGCGCTTCTGAATGTCGCGCGCCGTGACGTCGTTGAAGCAGGTCACCGCGAAGATCGCGTCGGCGGCTTCGGCTTCGGTCGCGCGCGTGAGCTTCCGACCAATCACCAGCGCCAGCTCGGCCTCGTGCTGCACGTCGTTGCTCGCGGGCGGCATGAGAATCGGCGCGCCGTGCGCGTTCAGCGCCGTCATCGGCTTCATGAAGATGAGCGGCTCGACGGGCACGGGCTTGCCCATCTCTTCGGCGTGTTTGCGGTAGTTCTGCCCGATGGCGACGACCTTCGACGCGGCGCTCGGCACGGCCCACGTCACCTCGGAGAGCTCGTACACCTCGCCGGTTCGGTGCGGCTTCGCCCAGGGCGCGTCGGAGAGCACGTGCACGCGCGGCTCCTGCACCTCGACGTACTTCGCGCCCGCCGGAGTCTCGATTCGCCCAAAGCGCGTCACGCTCACGTCAGCCTCCCAGGACATCGGACATTCCGTACAGCCCGGGCGCCTTGCCCTGAA
>JAEUJR010000574.1 GCA_016793585.1 Archangium sp. | reverse complement strand
CGTCCATCGTCACGCCTGCGTCCGTCGTCACGCCTGCGTCCATCGTCACGCCTGCGTCCGTCGTCACGCCTGCGTCCATCGTCACGCCTGCGTCGACTGCCGTGCCCGCGTCCATCACCGAGCCCGCGTCTTCCACCATCGAGGGCATCTGCCCGCAGGCGACACCGACCAGACAACCGACCACGAGCACTCGACGCATTCAGCCCTTCAATCACCCACGAGGCGCGCCGTCGACCCACCTCCGCTGTACCGTGCGCCGCATGGCAAAAGAGAAGGACACCCTCTCGGAAGCGACCGCCGCATGGAGAACCAGCCGGCACCCTCGCTGGGCTGCCATCGCCACCGCAGCCGCGAAGGCAGAGCTCGCGAAGACTCCGGAGCGCCCGGTGGTCGGCGCTGGAAAGAAGAAGGCCGACACCGACGCGTGGCACGAGCTCGCCGAGCAGAATGACCCGCTCGACCTCGCCAGGCTCTTTGCCGCGCTGCGCACGACGACCGCCGAAGAGGCGACCGACCGCGTGAAGCTGTTGTCGAAGCGCAACGACCCGCGCGTCATCGACGAGCTGCTGGCCGTGCTCGAGGCACCGCCGTGGCGCGCCAACGTCTTCAAGCAGTTCGTGACCCAGGTCATCGAGGTCTTCACCGAAGCCAGAGACGTGCGCGCCCGTGACGCCATGGCCGACCTCGCGCCCCGCTACAAAGCCATCATCGAGACGACGGTGGGCGACTGGACCAGCAGCCAGCTCGCGCGCGCCGCGAAGGCGATGGCCGACGTCGAGCCGAAGAAGCTCTCGGCAAGAGACGAAGCGCGCCTCGCCGAGCTCGAGCGAACGTTCGAACCCGCGCCCGCGAAGAAGAAGGCCCGGAGCCAGAGCGACACCGAGCTGCTCGAGCTCATCTACGCGGCGCCCGACGACGACACGCCCCGCCTCGTCTTCGCCGACAGCCTCTCGGAGCGCGGTGACGTTCGTGGAGAGTTCATCTCGCTCCAGATTCAGCGCGCGCGAGGCCAGGGCACGCCCGAGCAGCTGCAGCGTGAGCGCGAGCTCGCGAAAGACCAGAAACGCCTCACGGCGTGGGCGCTGCCGCTCGCGAACGGTGGAACGTTTCGCATGGGTCGTGGCTTTCCCGAGTTCATCACCCTGAAGCCGGCCTCGGCGAGGAAGGTGCTCGGTGAACGCGCGTGGGCGACGGTGAACGAGGTCGAGTGGCTCGACCGGCTCTCGACGAAGCTCGCGCTGGAGTTCCTCGAGCACCCGACGTTCGCCCACGTCAAAGCGCTGAGCGGCCTCACCAGCGCCATCGTCGCGGGCCTGCGCCCCGTCGAGCGCAGCTGGCGCGCCATCTCGGTCACCGGCCCCACGAAGGCGTTCTTGTCGAAGCTGCCTTCGCTGAGGTCGCTCGCGGCGCACTCGGAAGAGGGCACGGTGGTCGAGCCAGGCCTGTTCGAGGGCCTGACGCTCGAACACCTCGAGCTCGCCACCAACTGGCTCAAGCACCTTCCCGATGGGCTGCTGCGGCCCCTGCCTTCGTTGCGCTCGCTCACCATCGACGACCACGCCCACCTGCCGCTGCCCGTGAACGCGCTCGAGACGCTCGAGAACCTGAGAAGCCTGAATCTTCGCGTCAACCATGCGCCACGGCCGGCCCTGCTCGAGCCGGTTCGCCTCGAGCACCTCACCCTCACCAGCCACGTCCTCACCGAGGCTGCCGTCGATGCGCTGCTGGCGACGCAGCCACAGTTGAAGCACCTGACGCTGTCGACGCAGCAGACGTTCTCTGGTGAAGCGATGGCGAGGTGGGCCACGAAGGTGCAGCGGCTGTCGGTGGAGTCATACGTGTGCCGCTACGAGCTCGAGGGCGGCACGCTGGGCTTCACGACGGTGCCCTCGGACCTCTCGAAGAGCTGGCTCGCCAGCGCCGCAGCCAGTGGCGTGGTGAAGCGCGTTCGGTTGATGGAGCGCCGCTTCGACGACGACCCGCTTCGCTTCTTCGACCCTCGCTCCGACGTCGAGCAGGTCGCTCGCATGGTGACCTTCTTCGAGACCGAGCGCGGTGTTCCCGTCGAGCGCTGACGACTACAGTCCCCCGCGATGAGCACCTCGTGGAAGGTGAGCGCGAAGTACCTGAAGTCGATGGCGGGCGCCCTGCGCTCGCTCGCGCTCGAAGACAGGCTCGAAGGCCTGTCGAGCCAGACACGCACGGCGCTGCAGACGCCGCACACCCAGTCGTGGTGGCCAGGTGAGCTGCTCATCGAGCTCGTCACCCGCCTCGGCAACGAGAAGGCCCGCGAGGTGAGCATTCGCGCGTCTCGCGACGGCATGGGCCCGCTGGTGCGCCCGCTCGCCAGTGTGGTGCTCGCGCTCACGCGGTCTCCGGTCGAGGCGCTGCTCTCGAAGCTCTCGGCCTTCGTCGGCGCCGGCGTGCAAGGCGTGGAGTCGCGAGTCGCCTACAAGGACGGCGGCGCGGGCGCGACGGTGTCGTTCGTCTTCCCCGAGCCCGTGCCCGTCGAGCTGGCGGCCGTGTGGGTCGGGCTCTTCGACGTCGGCTTCAGCCTCGCGAAGGCAGGCCGAATCGTGAGCGAGCACGCGGAGCCGACGACGCATCGCTTCGAGGTCTCCTTCCTGGTCGGCTGATCCAACCCGGCGGGTGCCTAGGGGTCATCGCCCCACGGGGCGAGAATGTCGGTGCCAGGTTGGAAGCGTCCAGGGTTCATGAACGCTTCATGCGGGCAGACGTTCGGGTGGATCACGCCGCGAAACACGCACTGGCCATCAAATGAGGCGTCACGCGGTCTCGTACGAAGAGGTGCATGACCACCACACTCGAGACGTTCCACCTCGCTGGCTACGCCACCCGCATCACGCCTGCGAAGGCCGCAGAGCAGCTCGCCCAGGCGTGGCAACAGCTGCTGACACACCCGCTCACCGTCTCACCGCTCGACGGCGACCCGCACCTCTACGCGGCGTACACCCACTACGAGTCCGACTTTCGCGCGCCGTACACGTTCGTGCTCGGCGTTCGTGTGACGCCCTCGACGCGCGCCGCTGGACTCGAGCTCGTCACCGTGCCCGCGGGGGCGTTCGAGCCGTTCGTCGCGGAAGGGCTGCCGCAGCAGGCGCTGTGGAAGACGTGGAGTGTCGTGTGGGAGCGCTGGCCAGCAGGCTCCTCCGGCCGACGCTACGCCGTCGACTTCGAGCGCTACACCCCGGCCGCGCTCACTGCGCTCGCGACGCAGCAGCCCACGCGCGTCGACGTCTTCGTCGGCCTCAGGTGACGTCGGCGATGCGCACGCAGACCTCGGTGCGCAATTGCGCTTCGGGCACGAGCCGCGGGTCGTCGAGAAACCGCTCCACCACCGCGGCGTCGGGCGACAGGTCGTAGCCCGATTCGGGAAACCACCGGCCGATGACGTCGAGATACGTCTCGTGCAGCCGCATGTAGCTTCCCACGTGCAGGCCCACCGCCCAGTGCCCGGCCGGAACGACCTGCTCCACCAGCTCGCCTTCGGCCGCGACGTCGGCGCCCACCTCGACGCCGGCGTCGTAGCGGAGCAGCGCCTCGGGCGTGACGTCGGTGTCGTCGGGGCACAGACCCACCATCGCTGCACCGCCGAGCCCGCGCGTGTGCGCCCACGCCATCAGCCGCTCCCACGTCTCGCCGACGAGCGCGTAACTGCCGCGGTGTCGCAACGTGAGCAGCCGCGTCGCACCGTCGGCCCGCACCGAGACCTGCGCGAGCGGAGCCGTCGTCTCCAACACACGCGGCGTCTCGCGCCAGGTCGACGGCGCCACCCCGAAGCGCGCCTGAAACGCACGCGTGAAGGCTTCGTGTGACTCGTAGCCAGCCTCGAGCGCGACCTCGAGCAACCGCTCGGGCGCCTGGGCCGTTCGCAAGGTGCGCGCGGCCCGCTCGAGCCGCAGCCGGCGAACGTGCTGCATCACCGTCTCGCCCGTCTGCGCGCGGAAGACGCGATGAAAGTGGTGCAGCGCGAGGTTCGCCGCCTTCGCGAGGTGGGCCGGCTCGAGCGTTTCGTCATCGAGGCGCTGGGCGATGAGCTGCTCCACCCGCCCGACGCGCGCCGCCCAATCAGCCCGGGTCGTTCGCCGCAGCGCCATCGCCTACTTCTTCGCGGCAGGCGGCAGCAGGCGTGACAACAACCCGCGCACCGCCTCGAGCTTCATCGGCTTGGTGAGGAAGTCGGTCGCGCCCGAAGTGCGCACGGCGTCGGCGAGCCGCGCTTCACCCATCGCCGACAACAACACGACGGGCAGCCCGCTCATCGTCGCGTCGGTGCGAATCGCCTTCGCCACCTCGAGCCCATCGAGGCCGGGCATGAGGACGTCCAGAAACACGAGCTGCGGCTTCTCCTGGCGAACGAGCTCGAGCGCCTTGTCGCCGCGGTCGGTGCGCACCACGCGGTGCCCGGCCTTCGTGCACACCCGCGTGAGAAAATCGAGAATCGACGGGTCGTCGTCGGCGAGCACGATGGTGAGGCCCGACAGGGGCGCGGCTTCTGCCTTCGAGGCCGACAACGACGTCACCGTCTTCTCGAGGCGCACCTCGGTGACGGAGTCGAGCCCGATGAGGCGCAGCCCGCACAGCTTGAGCTCGGGGCGCGTCCACATCACGGTGCCCGAGAGCGTGGCGTCTCCGTCGGGCAGCGTGACGACGAGGCCGAGCACCTTGCCGGGGCTGGTGGTGAAGGGGGCGCGCAGCGTGATGCCGTGGGGAGAGATGGACTTCACCGCGCAGTCGGCCACGGGCTGGGGCGTCGTCACCTTGGCGGGGAAGTCGCAGTCGACGCGCGGCTCGGTTCGCCCGGCGATGCGGGCCTGCTCGTCTTTCGACGCCGCGCCGATGAGTGACTGCAGCCGGGCGACCGTGGCCTCGTCGACCTTCACCCAGACGCCGCCGCGCATCATCGGCATGGCGGGCCGCGTGCCCTGCACCGTGACGACGCAGGTGATGCTGGTGGGCAGCTCGGGCGCCTCGAGCGACAGCCCAATCTGCGAGCCCGTCGCCAGCGTCTCTTCGGTGGCGACGAACACACGCTCGCCGCGCGACATCACCACCTCGGCCCACAGGTGCGCACGCGACGGAAAGGTGAGCTTCAGAGGCATGTGCGCAGAACTGCCGTCATCCTCTCAGGAGGTGACGTTGAAACGGAAGTGCATGCAGTCGCCGTCCTGCACCACGTACTCCTTGCCTTCGATGCGCAGCATGCCCTTCTCACGCGCGGCCGCTTCACTGCCGAACGAGATGAGCTCGGCCCAGCCGATGACCTCGGCCTTGATGAAGCCCTTCTCGAAGTCGGTGTGAATGACGCCCGCGGCCTGCGGCGCCTTCCAGCCCTTGTGAATCGTCCACGCGCGGCACTCCTTGGGGCCGACCGTGAAGTACGTCTGCAGGCCGAGCAGCTTGTAGCCGGCACGCACCACCTTGTTGAGGCCGGGCTCGGTGAGGCCCGCCGACTCGAGGAACGCGGGGCGCTCTTCTTGCGGCAGCTGTTGAATCTCGGCCTCGAGGGCGGCGGCGAGCACCACGACCTCGGCGTTCTCCTTCGTCGCGATGTCCTTCACCTGCTGCACGTACTTGTCGCTGTCGGCGGTGGCGAGCTGCGCCTCGGCGACGTTGGCGATGTAGAGCACCGGCTTCGACGTGAGCAGGAAGAGCTCGCGAATGACGGCCAGCTCGTCTTCCGACAAGCCGTGGGCGCGCACTGGAATCGCCTGGTCGAGCTTCGCCTTCAGCTTGTCGAGCACCGCGAGCTCGAGCTTGGCCAGCTCACCCTCTTTGCCCGGCGCCTTCGACGAGCGCTGCGTCTTCTCGCGGCGCTTCTCGACCGTCTCGAGGTCCTTCAGGCAGAGCTCGGTGTCGACGGTGTCCTTGTCGCGCGAGGGGTTCACGCTGCCTTCGACGTGGGTGATGTTGTCGTCGACGAAGCAGCGCAGCACGTAGAGCACGGCGTCGACCTGCCGAATGTTCGCGAGGAACTGGTTGCCCAGACCTTCACCCTTCGAGGCGCCGCGCACGAGGCCGGCGATGTCGACGAACTCGAGCGTGGTGGGCAGCACCTTCTCGGGCTTCATCTGCGCGGCGAGCTTCTCGAGGCGCTCGTCTGGCACGGGCACCACGCCGACGTTCGGCTCGATGGTGGCGAAGGGGTAGTTGGCGGCGAGCGCGCCAGCGTTCGAGAGCGCGTTGAAGAGCGTCGACTTGCCGACGTTGGGGAGACCGACGATTCCGATGGAGAGACCCATGCGGGGGCCCTGTAGCTGAAAGGCTCGGCCAGAGGCTACTTCCGCGCGCCCAGCTCCTTCTTGAGGCGCATGACCTCCTGGTACAGCGCCTTCTGCTCGGAGCGAATCTGGTTGCCCGCCGCGTCGGCGCCCGGAGGCAGCGCGGTCAGCTCGTTCTGCAACGCCTGGTGCTGCGCCTTCAGCGCGTCGATGTGCGCGGTGAGCTGCTCCTTCGAGAGCGGCGAGAGGTCTTTGGGCGGGTGCATGAGGTCGCCCGGCTGCACCTTGAGGTACTTCGCGATGGCCGGGTCGAGGCCCGCGCGAAAGTTCGTGCCGTCATCGGCGAAGCGCACGTAGCCCTGCTTCTTCATCTCGGCCTCCCACGTGCGGGAGTCCATGCCGTTCCACTTGCTGGTGTCGGCGCCCGTGTACTTTCCGCCGTTGTTCACCGCGAGCTGCCAGGCATCGAAGAAGTGAAACTTGCCTTCGTACGAGATGCCGAGCGCGCCGTGGTCGGCGTTGGGTGTCGGGAGCGCGGAGTCGGCGTCTGCCGAGATCATGCCCATCGGCTCCTTGATGCCCATGCCGCGGAAGACGGCCTCGAGGTTGTTGGCGTGGTCGCCGCAGGTCCACTTCGTCGCGTCCTGGTTGCGCGCGAGGTTCTGCAAACGCGTCCACAGGTTCGAGTTCACCGAGACGTCGTTCTTCGCGAGCAGGTCGCAGTAGCGCGCGAAGCCGTAGCGGGCCTTGTCGATGGGCGAGCCGCTCTGGATGGAGGGCGGCGCGTTCTTCAGCACCTCGGCGCCGAACTCCTTCAGAATCTGGGCGTCGGTCTTCTCGGCGAAGGTCGAGCCAGCGAACAGCATCACGCCAAGGGCGAGTGAGCGGAGCATGGGCGCTGCTCGTTCGAACGCTGTGCCACCCGCGCGCCGAGGGAGACGTGGACGCCCATCGCGCAAGGGTTGCAGCAGGGGTGGATCAGCGCCGCACGCCTTCCGTCGCCTTGCGCGCGCTCATGCCTGCTCGCGTGACCTCGGCGGCTCGGGGGCCGCGAGTGGAATGGTGCCGCCCATCGCGCGAAACCGCTCGAGCGCGCGCTGCAGCGCCATCGTCTTCAGGCGTTCGTCGTCGAGCTCCGAGGTCAGCTCCTTCACCTCGTCACGCAGCCGCTCGAGCTCGGGCGTGGCGGCCGCGGCAGCACGCAACGAGCCCAGCTCGGCCTTCAGCGCGGCCTGGGTGGCCGTCCACTCCCGCTCCTGCGCGGCGCGCGCTTCGGTCATCGCGGCGAGGCGCTCTTCGTCGGTGCGCAGGCGCTCGGCCTGACTGGCCTCCAGCGCCTTCGCCTGCGCGCGCTCGGTCTCGAGCCGGCTCAACCGCTGCGCCGAGGCCTCGAGGCCCGTGCGCAGCCGCGCGTTCTCGGCGCGCAACCCGTCGGCCACCTTCTGCAGCTCGTTCATTCGCTCGACGACGACGGCGCGCTCGAACTCGGCGAGCTCGGCGCGCTGCGAGGCCTCCATCTCGAGCTCACGCAGCGACGCGAGGGTCTCTTCGTATGCCTCGATGACACCACGCGCTTCGGCGAGCTCGGCGGTCGTCGAGACGGCCGAGTCGGTCGAGAGCGAGCCGAGCCGCCGCACCGCCTGCTGCTGCGCCGCATCGAGCGGGTCGAACTGCACGCCGAACCCCTTCTCTTCGACGCGCACCACCGTGCCCGGCAACCGCACGAGGTGGGCCCCGACCGAGAGCTCGACCACCACGCGCGTCTGCACGGGGAGTGGCTGGCGGCTGCGAACGAAGAGGCCCCCGTCGGAGACGTCACGGAGGTAGCTGGCGCGCCACGCTTCAGGGGTCGCGACCTTCACTTCGACGCGATAGGTGCGGTGGCGGTGATGCTGACGGCGATCCTGCGACTGCATGGGCGTCAGTGTGACGGCCTCGAAACGCACAGACCACCAACTTCCGGTTGACCGAGGGCAGTCAGCGAAAACTGTTTGAAATGCCGGCGGCGTTGATCAGAGCGGCACGCACCCGACCAGCTGACAGCTCTTCTCGTACAGCGCTTGCTCGAGCGCGCGGTCGTTCGCGTGAGGCGCGCACGGCACCTCGCGGGAGTCGGAGTAGTAGGTGCCCGAAGCGCCCACCTTCGGCGACGTCGCGCAGAAGACGCTGGTGCGGGCGCCCGACTCG
>JAEUJR010000567.1 GCA_016793585.1 Archangium sp. | reverse complement strand
GAAGCTCGCGTACTTCGTGCGTACCGCCGTGGGGAGCATCGTTCGCTCGCCCTTCGTGCACGTCATCGCGGTCGCGAGCCTGATGCTGTCGCTGGTCGGCTTCGGCGTCGCCCGCATCGCGCGCACGCAGCTCGACGCGCTGGTCGATTCCCTCGGCGGCGAGGTCGAGCTGACGGTCTACCTGACCGAAGACGCCGCGCCCGAGCGGGTGACCGAGTTGGAGCTCGCCCTCACGCAGCGCACCGGCGGGCAGGTGCATCGCGTCTCGCCTGCGGAGGCGCTGGGGCGGCTGGTGACGCAGCTCGGAGAAGACGGGAAGGGCCTCACCGAGCTCTCCGACAACCCGCTGCCGTGGAGCCTCGAGGTGCGGCTCCCCAAAGCCGCCCGTGACGCGCAGGCGCTGGCCGATCTCGCGAAACGAACGCGCGCGCTGCCTTTCGTCACAGGCGTCGACTACGGCGAAGAGGCGCTGGAGCGGCTCACGATGATCGCCCGCGCCCTCGAGATCGCGAGCCTCATCGTGTTCTCGCTCGTGTTCCTCACGGCCGTCATCGTGGTGTCGGCGACGCTGCAGCTGGCCATCTTCGCCCGGCGAGAGGAGATCGAGATTCAGAAGCTCGTGGGAGCGACCGATCGCTTCGTGCGCGTGCCGTTCCTGCTCGAGGGGCTGCTCCAGGGCGTCATCGCGGCGGGCCTGGCGCTGGGCGCGGTGTACGGGCTGGTGCGGTGGCTCGAGTCGGGTGACGGCGGGCTGCTGGCCTTCGCGCGCCTCGAGGGCCGCCTGCTCGTCGACTGGGCGCGGCTGTCGGGAGAGCTGTTCGGCATCGGCTGCGGCCTGGGGCTCCTCGGCAGCTTCATCGCGGTGCGACGCTTCACGAGGGTGTGACAGGTGCTCTCGCTCTGCCTCGCGCTCGCGCTTTCGGCTCCACCCGAAGAAATGGCCGAAGAGCGCGCCGAGCTGCAGGAGCGCCTCGAGGCCGAGAAGAAGGCCTTCGACACCATCGGCTCCGAGAAGAAGGAGCTGCTCACCATGCTCGACACGCTCGAGCGGCTCTCACGTGACTCCACGCAGCGGGTGAGCTCACTCGAGAAGCAACGAAGCCGGCTCGAGCGGCAACGCGCCGAGCTGACGGTCGAGCTCGAGAAGAACGGCAAAGCGGTGAAGGAGCAGCAACGCCTGCTCGCCCCACGGCTCCTGCTGCTGTACCGGCTGCAGAAGCGAGACGCGCTCGGCTTCCTGCTACAGGCCGACGACTTCTCGACGCTCATCAAGCGGCAGCGCGCGGTGGGCACCCTCGTGGCCTCCGATGCGCGCGCGCTCGACGATCTCAGCACGCTCACGAAGTACCAGGCCTTGGTGACGCGCCGGCTCGAGCGCCTGGAGCAGACCCAGGAGCGCTACCTTCGCGCGCTCCGCACCGAGCAGGCCGTCGGTCAAGCGCGCCTCTCACGGTTCTCCGATCTGCTGGCCTCGCTCGGCGCCGAACAGAACCGCATGAGCCGCGTCATCGCCGAGCTCGAAGCGAGCGAGAAGGAGCTGTCGGCCATGGTGGGCGACCTGACGCCCGCCCAGCACCAGGGCTTTCGCGCACGCAAGGGCCAGCTCCCTTTTCCCGCGAAGGGCGTCGTCGAGGTCGGCTTCGGCAAGGTCGTGAACCCGCGCTTCAACACCGTCACCGTTCAGAAGGGCATCGACCTGCGCGCGGCGATGGGCTCGAGCGTCGCGGCTGTCGGCACGGGCACCGTCGCGTTCGCCGGGTGGCTCAAGGGCTATGGCAACCTCGTCATCGTCGACCACGGCGCGGGCTACCACTCGCTCTACGCCCACCTCGGCGAGGTTCAGGTCGAGGTCGGCAACGAGGTGCAGGAGGCCGAGACCATCGGCACCGTCGGCGACACCGGCAGCCTCAAGGGGTCGTACCTGTACTTCGAGATTCGCAAGCAGGGCCAGGCGATCGACCCGCTGCCGTGGCTCAAGGGTGAAGAAGAAGCACCCTGACTCAGCTCTTCTTCGGGCCGAGCCCCGCCTTCGCGCGTGCCTCGAGCAGCTTCGACAGCTCGGCCGACGGCAGCGCCGGCACCGTGCCCAGCCCACGCGCGATGGAGAGGATCTTCGCGTAGTGCTCGACCAGCTCCATGCGCAGCAACGCCTGCTCGAGCGACGCGCCGAGGGTGAGCGCGCCGTTGCCCGACAACAGCATCGCGTCGACCCTGGCGGCAGCGGCCTCGACCGCCTTCACCAGCTCGGGCGTCTTCGGCATGAGCCGCGGCACCGTGGGAATCGAGTCGCCCAGCGAGACGGCGATCTCGGGCATCGCCACCGGAGACAGGTCGAGCCCGACGAGGCCGAACGCCGTCGCGTGGGGCGGGTGCGCGTGCAGCACGACCTCGACCTCGGGCCGCGCACGATAGGCGGCGAGGTGCAGCTCGAGCTCGGAGAACGGCTTGCGACGCCCTTCGAGCACCTTGCCCGCGAGGTCGACGATGATCAGCATCGAGTCGTCGACGTCGATCTTCGACACGGCGGTGGGCGTGATGAGTAGCCGATCTCCCGTGAGCCGCACCGAGACGTTGCCGTCGTGGTTGGCGACCCAGCCCATCTGGTGCAGGCGACGGGAGAGGGCGACGAGCTCGGCGCGCAGCCTGGGCAGCGGAGGCGACGGCATCAGCTGGCTCCGACGCTCACCTGATCGACGACGCCGACGATGAGGTGCCGCACGGCCGCCATCTTGTCTTTCAGGATCTGGCGAACGCCGTTGCCCTCGCCGAGCACCAGCACGAGGTCGCCTTTGCCGGCCGACGAGGTGTCGTCCATGGCGATGAACGAGTTCCCGATCGCGTTCAGCGCCTCGTCGACGGGCTGCACCACCAGCAGCTTGCGGCCGTCGAAGACGGGCAGCTTCTCGGTGCACACGACGGTTCCGAGCACGCGGCAGAGGTTCACGTGTCCACCTCGTCGACGAGGCCGACGATGGCGCTGTCGACCGGCACGAACCACGGATCGCACGCGAGCGCCGCCTCACGGCTGCCTTCGAGCATCACCAGCGAGCCGGGGCTGGCCGACGCACGATCGACCGCGACCTCGGCAGGGCCATACGGCTTCTTCGCGTGGTTCACGGGCTGCACGACGAGAAAGCGGGCGCCTTCGAGCCCGGCGACCCGTTTGGTGCAGACGACCGTTCCGATGACGACGCCGAGGTGCATGCGGGCGCGCACTGTGGAACGCGCGCCAGGCCGATGCAACGGTTTCTCAGCTCACATGCTCACGCCGACTTTGAGCGGCACTTCGATGTCGCTCTCGCCGTCTGAGGCAGGGAAGACGATGCGCTTGCCCGACTGCATGATGCAGGCGCCCCAGTCGCTGCCCTCGTGCTGCTTGGGCTTGATGGTGGCGCTCTTCACCGTGCCCGACGAGCCGACCGTGAGCACCACCGTGATGGCGCCGACCTGCAGGTTCGGGTTGCGGCGCAGGGCGTTCTCGATGCACAGGTTGAAGCCCTTCACGTTGTCGGCAACGACCTTGGCGGCCACGTCGTCCTTCAGGCCCGAGGTGGCGACGGCGTTCGGGCCCTTCTCGCGATCACGCGGCCCCTTGGTCGTCTTGTTCGGGTCGTCGAGCATCGCGTAGGCGTCGGCCATCTTCGGGTCGACGGCTTTGGGCGGTGGGTCGTCTTCGGGAACGGCGACGGTGCCACCGGTTCCGTTGGCGGCCAGCGCGCGGGCCTTGGCGGCAGCGAGGGCGGCGAGGCGCTCCTTCTCGCGCTGCTCGGCCTCCTGCTTCCGCTTCTTGGCGTCGCCCGTGAGAATGTCCTTGAGGCCTGAAACGCCCTCTGCCGAGAAGAAGCTCTCCTGCACTTCCTGGCCGTCCTCGGTCATGCGCGTCACCTTCGGCAGCTCGACCACCTTGAACGTCGAGAGCAGGTAGAGAATCGCGGTTGGCAGACCGATGAGGCTCAGGGCGAAGAGGGCAATCTTCCAGGGCGGGTTGCGCTTGTTGACGCCTGCCTGGGCGATGAAGAACTTGGTCGCTTCACCCGGGGGCGGGAGCTCGGCATCGCTTGCCTCTCCGAGCGCGGCAAAGGGGTCGACCTCTGCCGACTTCGGCTGGGCCGACTGCTGCGAAGGCGTCTCGATGAGTCCGCTGGGGCCGCTCCCCGGTACATGTTCGGGCTGCGAGATGTCGCCGAAGAGATCGTTGAGCGGTTGCTCGGCCTTCGCTTCTGCTGGCTGCAGGGCGGGCTCGGGCTGCGGCTCGGGGGTCGGCTCTGGCTGTGGCTGGGCCACCTGTTGGGGGCGGGTGACGCCCGAAGGCCTGGTCGCGGCCGGCATCGGCTCGGTGCCGAGCTGACTCGAAGGGAGCGGGTCGGCGACGTTGCCGCCGCGCGGCTTCGTCACCTCGGGAGACGGCATCTCGTTGGCGACCGCGACATCTTTGCGCGCGACGGCCTGCGAATTGCGCGTGACGGGCTTGGTGACACCAGAGGGGCTCGATGCGGGCGCCGCGCCACTGTTGGAGCCGGCGAAGATGGAGCTCACCTCGGGAAGATCGGAGGCGCGCTTCCAGTCACCCATGCCGGCCTTCCACAGGTAGGTGCGCAGGGTCACCTCGCCCGCCGCGACCTTGCCCATGAGGGTCTTCACGTCGAACGGGCCCTGCTGAACGCCGGCGATCATCGCGTGCCACTGCGCGTTCATGTCGAGCGCGGGCATCGCCTTGGTGGCTTCGTCTTCCCAGGGGCTGCGCGCCGGCTGTTGAACGGCCGCCATGGCGACAGCTCCGCTGGCGCGTGAAGCGTGCGGCGGGCTCGAGGTCGCGCCACCACCCACTGACGCTTGTGCGACGTCGATGGAGATGAGGCTCTGGCACTGCTTACAGCGGATTTTGACAGACGCCTTCCCCGCGACCTTGTCGTCGGAGAGCACGTACTTCTTTCCGCAGTTGGTACAGGAGACGTTCACGGGTCGAGCCGGCCCTTTGAGGATAACGCGCACCAGCCTAACGCGGCCATCGTTGACATGGAACCATCGCGACACTAGGCAGCGCGACTCATT
>JAEUJR010000492.1 GCA_016793585.1 Archangium sp. | reverse complement strand
GGAATCACGTCGGCGCCCATGAGGCGCGTGAGCGGGTCGTCCATCGGGTGCGGTGGCGGGCACGGGTCGCACGTCACGCCGTAGATGCCCTGGTCGACCATCACCTCGGGCGGCGGCATCGCTCCCTTCCAGGCGAACTCGGTGATGGCGGCGCTCGGCGTCTTCTCGAAGGTGCGCTTGACGAGCTCGGAATAGAAGGCGCCGAAGCTGCGCTCGACCGCGACCTTCACGTCGAGGTTGCTCGGCACGAAGACGTTCTTGCGGTTCGCCACCTCGTACCGGTCCTTCGCGATGACGTGCACGATGAGGTCCTGCTCGCCCGAGCTGTTGACGAGGCCCAGCCGCACCGGCAGCTCGAACTTCTCGGAGTCGTAGTGAAAGCGCAGCGGCGACAGCACCGCCTGGCCGTTCACGAACTTCACCTTCTTCACGTTCACCTTCGCGACGAAGAACTTCGAGGCGTTCTGCACGTACGGCCGCAGCAGCGGCTCGGCGTTCGCGGGAATCTGGTACTTGTTCTCCTTCAGCCAGATGTCGAGACCGAGCGCGTCTTTGGCCGAGAGAATGACGATCTCGTATTCGTTCACCTCGAACTGCGCCTCGACCTTCACGCCGAGGTCGCGCGGCAGGTCTGACTTGTCGGCGACCGACGCGCCTTTGGCGCCGGCCGCCATACCGCGGCCCATGCGAAGCCCCTCGTCTTCGACGCACAGCTGTACCAGCCGCGGAGACGCCAGCGCGTCGAGCCGCTCGAACGCCGCCTTCGGCAACGTGCGCACGTTCTCTTTCTGCAGCACGACGGGCACGGGCACGATCATCGCGAAGTCACTCGGCGGGCCGCGGTAGTTGTTCTGCATCGACAGCACGGTGCGCGTGCCGTCCCGCATCAACACCACCATGGTGGCGTCGTTGAAGAGCTGGCCGCCGGCAGACGACACGTAGAACCCGCAGAACGCAGAGGCCGTCGAGGACGAGAGCACGGCGAGCGCCGTGAACAGGCTGAGCAGAGGTCGCATGAGGTCTCGCGTGAGACAGCGTGTGAGGGGTGTGAGTTCCGCCGTGCGGCGAGGGCCCATCTTCGGGGCTGACCGCTTTCAATGCGACATTTGCCGGCCTGCCACCCTTGTCTGCATGACGCGTGAACCCTCGCGGTATCCTGTGCGGATGCCGTCTCGCTCTTCTCCTTCGACGATTCTGCTGTGCTGCGTGTTGTCCGTCGCCTGCGCCACCAACCCGGCGAAGAACCTCGAGCCCAACGGCGTCGACGTGAAGGTGAACGACGACGAGACGCCCCAGGGCCTCTTCCGCGGAGACGAGCCGCTCGACGAGCAGGACTTCTACCACCTCACCGGTGACGTCGAGTCCGAGACCGTCATCAAAGACTCGCGCGCCACCGGCTTCACCATGCAGAGCATCGGCGTGACGCTGGCCACGGTGGGCATCGCGGCGGCCGCGTTCGGGCTGGCCACGAACTTCCTCGCTGACGGCGGGCTGCTCGGCTCTCCCGGCTTGTTCCCGCGGCTCTTCGACAGCGGGTGGATTCCGTATGTCATCGCCGCGGCGGGCGGGGTGACGGCGGCCGGCGGCTTCTATCTGTTCGGTGATGGCAAGGCGAAGACGCTCGGAGAGACGCCGCTCTTCGACCTGGCGCACGCGCAGGCCAGCATCGAGAACGGCCGCTACGGCAAAGGCGGGCTCAAGCCCGAGAACATCGCGACGCTCGAGCTGACGTCGAGCCGCCAGGGCTGGTGTTCGCTCTACGGCGCCAGCCTCAACCCCGTGCTCGCGAAGGACAAGGACGGCAAGGAGATCAAGATTCGCAACCACCTCGAGTGGCTCACGTGGACGGCGGAGCCCGGCGGCGTGCTGGGCGAGTCGGCCGCGGCGCTACCCGAAGACGCGCCCGTCGACGAAGAGGGCAACGCGGTGAAGGCCGAGACGCCCGAGCCGGTGCGGTACGTGCGCTCGCCGCTCGAGACCTCGTTCTCGTTCGTGGGCAAGCCGGTGAAGGTGACGGTGGCGGTGAAGGGCACGGGCGTGTCGACGTCGGTCTCGCTCCCGCACGACCTCGCCTGCTCGGAGTCGGTCGACCGCTCGGGCAGCGAAGGCGCCAGTGGCCGGTATGGTGAGTCGGGGCGCTCGGGCTACAGCGGCGCGTCGGGCTCGAGCGGCGGCAACGGCGGCGACGGCGCCGATGGGCAGAACGCTCCCGACGTCGAGGCCGAAGCAGCGTGGGTGACCGACGCGCAGGGCAACCGGCTGGCGCTCATCGCCTGGTCGTCGGGCTCGGGCACGCGCGCGACGCTCACCGGGCCGAAGGCCAGCGTCACCATCGACGCGAGCGGCGGTGGCGGCGGCCGTGGCGGCAGCGGCGGGCGCGGCGGCAGCGGCTCGTCGGGAGACTCGGGCAAGACGCCGAAGTACTGCGCCGGCAATGGTGGCAACGGCGGCTCGGGCGGCAACGGCGGCCGCGGTGGCAATGGTGGGCGCGTGACGCTGCGGTTCGCTGACGAGTCGCTCTCGTCGGTGCTGCGGGCCTCGGTCTCGGGCGGCCTCGCGGGCAGCGCCGGTTCGAAGGGCTACGGCGGCTCGGGTGGCTCGAGCTCGTCGCAGTGCCGCTCGGGAACCCGCGGCACCGACGGCGTCGACGGCACCTCGGGTTCTCGGGGGCAGGCCGGCAGCGTCAACAAGCGCGTGGTGTCGGCGGCCGAGCTCTCGATGATCAAAGAGGTGCTCTCGGCGAACCCGGGGTTCACGCTCGAGGCCTCGAGCGGCTCGCCTGCGCCGAAGGGAAAGGGCAAGAAGTAGGGCATGACGCCCGACCCCTCGACGGTTGCTCCGAAGAAGTCGAACACGCCGCTCATCATCGGCGTCACCGTCGCGGTGCTGGTGTTCTGCTGCATCACCGGCGGCCTCGTCGCCATCGCGATTCCCAACTACCTGCGCTTCGGCGCGCGCTCGAAGCAGAGCGAAGTGAAGATGAACCTGAAGGCAGCGTTCGCGAGCGAGGCGGCGTTCTTCCTCGACCAGAGCGCGTACTCCACCTCGGTCGAGGCGGTGGGCTTCATGCCCGAGCGCGGCAATCGGTACCTGTACCTGTTGTCGACCGAAGGCGACGTGCAGCCGCGCAATGCGCCGATCATGCCCATTCCCGGCGAGTTCACCGGCATCGGCCCCGATACGCTGCGGCTGGGGCCGGTCGACGTCGAAGCGGTCGAGCGCGCGATTCCCCGCGAGCTGTGGAACGAGCTCGGCGTCTCGGGGAAGTGCCCCGATGCGTGCAGCATCACCATCGTCGGCGCGGGCAACCTCGACTCCGACGACACCATCGATGTCTGGAGCATCTCGACGAAGGCGCGCACCCTCGACGGCCAGAGCGTGCCCGCGGGCGTGCCGCACTGCCACGTCGACGACACGAAGGAGTGACGCGGTGTCGGTCTTCCTCGCGGTCGACCTCGACGACGTGGTGCGCGCGAAGGTGGTGGCGCTCATCGAGCAGCAGCGTCAGGCCCTCGACGCGAAGTGGCTGCGCGCCGACAAGCTGCACCTCACGCTCGTCTTCCTCGGCAACGCGACGACGGAGCACGTCGGCCAGTTCAAGCCCGTCATCGACGCGCTCGCGCGGCGGCACCGGCCCTTCGAGCTCTCATTGGCTGGAGCCGGAACGTTCGGCACGGCGCGCGCTCCCTCGGTGTCGTGGCTCGGGGTGCAGGGGGCGGTGGCCGAACTCGCGGCGCTGCAGGCCGACGCGGCGGCGGTGCTGCTCACGCAGCCGTTGCCGGGGCTCAAGCCCGAAGCGCCGGAGCGCCGCTTCACACCGCATGTCACGCTCGCGCGCTCGAAACGGGAGGCTGCCTTCGTCGAGCTGACGAAGCTGCTGGCGGGCTTCTCGACGCCGAGCTT
>JAEUJR010000190.1 GCA_016793585.1 Archangium sp. | reverse complement strand
GACGGGCTGCGGCATCAGCCCCGACGTCGCGCGGCGGCTCGTCGATGTCGGCGTGCGCACGATCGACGTCTCCGGCCTGGGTGGCACGAGCTGGGTTCGCGTCGAGCAGCTCCGCGCCGAAGGTGTCGCTCGTGAAGTGGGTGCACAGTTCTCGAGCTGGGGCATTCCCACGGCGGCTGCGGTCGCCTCCGTGCGCAAAGCGGTTGGCCCCGGGGTCTCTCTCATCGCGGCGGGCGGCATGCGAACGGGGCTCGACGTCGCGAAGGCCATCACGCTCGGCGCTGACGTCGGCGGCATGGCGTTGCCGCTGTTTCGCGCGCATCAGGAGCGCGGCGTGGCGGGTGTTCGCGAAGCGATGACGACGATTCTGACGGCGTTCAAGCAGGCCATGGTGCTGACGGGGTGCCGGACCCCGCAGGAGCTCCGCCAACGGCCTCGCGTGGTGACGGGTGAGCTGAAGGACTGGCTGGCGGCGCTGTGAAGGAGAACACGATGGGTGAGACGACGGTGACCTCGCGGTTGAGTGGCTTCCACAAGCTCCCGGTCGTGGACCGGTTGGGCATGGTCTCGCGCATGTTCAAGCTGACGCCCGAAGAGAGCCACGCCATCGGCGGCGGCACCGGGCTGACGCCAGATCTCGCGAACACGATGATCGAGAACGCGGTCGGCATCTTCGGCCTGCCGCTGGGGCTCGGCCTCAACATGCAGGTGAACGGGCGCGACTACGTGGTGCCCATGGCGGTCGAGGAGCCCTCCGTCATCGCCGCCGTCAGCTTCGCCGCCAAGATCGCGCGAGAGGGTGGTGGCTTCGTCGCCGAGGCCGACGACCCGATCATGATCGGCCAGATTCAGGTCACCAACTTCGGCGACCCCACCGAGGCCTCGAAGAAGCTCGTCGCGCACAAGGAGCAGCTTCTCGCGCTGGCGAACAGCTTCCACCCGTCGATGCAGACGCGCGGCGGCGGCGCCAAGGACGTCGAGGTGCGCATTCTGCCGGCGCCCGAAGGCCCGCGCGGAGAGCCGCTGCTCATCGTTCACCTGCTCATCGACACCCAGGAGGCGATGGGCGCGAACCTCATCAACACGATGGCCGAAGGCGTGGCCCCGCTCGTCGAGCAGATCACCGGCGGCAAGGTGTACCTGCGCATTCTGAGCAACCTCGCCGACCGCCGCCTCGCGCGCTCGACCTGCCGCATTCCCGTCACCGCGCTCGCCGACTTCGACATGTCGGGTGAGTCGATCGCCGAGGGCATCGTGCAGGCGAGCCGCTTCGCCGTCGCCGACCCGTACCGCGCGACGACGCACAACAAGGGCATCATGAACGGCGTCGACTCGGTCGCCATCGCCTGCGGGCAAGACTGGCGCGCCATCGAGGCCGGGGCCCACGCCTTCGCCGCGCGTGACGGCCAGTACCGCCCGCTCTCGACGTGGACGTTGGAAGAGGCGCACCTGGTCGGCCGCATCGAGATGCCGCTCGCCATCGGCACCGTGGGTGGGCCGATCAAGATTCACCCCCAGGTGCAGGCGGCCATGAAGCTGCTGCGCACCACCAGCGCCCGCGAGCTCGCGATGGTGATGGTCTCGGTCGGGCTCGCACAGAACTTCGCGGCCGTTCGTGCGCTCGGGTCGGTGGGCATTCAGAAGGGCCACATGGCCATGCACGCCCGCTGCGTCGCGGTGACGGCTGGCGCGCGCGGCCCGTGGATCGAGCAGGTCGCCAACGGCCTCGTGAAGGCCGGTCAGGTGAAGGTCGAGAAGGCGAAGGAGATTCTCGCCACCTTGATGCGTGACGCGGCGGCCGAGGCGGGCTGAGTCGTGACCGTGCACATCACGAGCTTCGGACCCGGCAAGGTCATTCTGCTTGGAGAACACGGGGTCGTGTACGGCCAGCCTGCGTTGGCCGCGCCGATCTCACGAGGTGTGCGCGCCTGGGCGGTGCCGGCCCAGAAGTGCACCATCGAGCTGCCCGATGCGCTCAAGCGTGAACACTCGAAGTCGCTCGAGAAGGCGTTTCAGCGGGCGGCGAAGCTGACCGGTCACCCCAGGGTGCTGGTGACGCTCGAGTCCGATCTGCCGCTGTCGATGGGCCTGGGCAGCTCCGGCGCGCTGTCGGTGGCCGTGAGCCGGGTGCTGATCGAAGCAAAGACGGCTCGCCCTGCGACGCAGCAGCAGCTCGAGCAGGTCGCCTTCGAGATGGAGAAGGAGTTTCATGGAACACCCTCGGGCGTCGATCACACGACCTCGGCGCGTGGGCAGATGATCTTGTTCAAGCGCGGCGCGGTGAAGGTCGTAAAGGCTCCGAAGCCGGTGCGTGTGCTGATCGCGATCGTCGGTGAGCGGCCGTCGACGAAGAAGACCGTGGCTGCGCTGCGGGAGCGGCAGGCGAAGTGGCCCGACCGCTACGAGCGACTGTTCCTCGAGATCGGGCGTGTGGCGCGCGAAGGCGCGGCCGCGGTGTCGGCGGGCGATCTCGAGTCGCTCGGCGATCTCATGAACGTGAACCAGGGCCTGCTGAACGCCGTAGGCCTCTCGAGCGAAGGCCTCGAGGCGATGGTGAACCGGCTGCGGCGACATGGAGCGCTGGGCGCGAAGCTGACGGGGGCGGGCGGTGATGGTGGCGCGGTGCTGGGCCTCTTTCGCGAGCCCGAGCCCATCGTCGTGAAGCTCAAGGCGGAAGGCGTGGCGTGTTTCGTGAGCCAGCTGGCGGGCCCGCGCGCTCTCTAAAGGGGAATCACGTGAAGGCGACGGCGAAGGCGCACCCGAACATCGCGCTGGTGAAGTACTGGGGAAAGCGGAACGAGCGGCTGATTCTTCCGCATCAGTCGAGTCTGTCGGTCACGCTCGGCCCGCTCTCGGTGACGACCTCGGTCGAGTTCACGGGTGAGCGCGGCGACGACGACGTTCGCATCAACGGCAAGCTCGCGCAGGGCAGTGAGCGGACCCGCGTGGTCGAGCTGCTCTCGCTCGTTCGCAAGGAGCACGGCGGCAAGCTGGGCGCGGCGCGTATGGCGAGCGCCGGCGACTTTCCCGCTGCGGCCGGGCTGGCCTCGAGCGCAGCGGCGTTTGCAGCGCTGGCCGTCGCGGCGCGAACGGCGGCTGGGTTCGGGCGCGACACCAGGGCCGAGTCGATTCTCGCGCGGCGGGGCAGCGGCTCGGCCTCACGCAGCGTGCAGGGCGGCTTCGTTCGCTGGAACCGCGGCAAACGCCCCGACGGGAAAGACTCGTTCGGAGAGCAGCTCTTCGACGCGAAGCACTGGCCCGAGCTGCGAATGCTCGTCGGCATGGTGAGCCGCGAAGAGAAAGAAGTGAAGTCGCGTGACGGCATGCGGGGCACCGTCGAGACCTCGCCGTACTACCCGGCCTGGGCGAAAGACGCCGAGGCCGAGGTCAAGCGCATCACGCCTTTGATCAAGCGCCGCGATCTCGAGGCCGTCGGAGCCATCGCCGAGAAGAACGCCTGGCGCATGCACGCGACCGCCTTCGCCGCCGATCCTCCGCTCTGCTACCTGAAGCCCGCGACGCTGGCGGTGATTCAGACCTGTCGTGAGCTGCGCGCGAAGGGCCTCGGCGTCTGGTTCACGCTCGACGCAGGCCCGAACCCGGTGCTGCTGACCTCGGCGAAAGACGAAGCGAAGGTGGTGAAGGTGCTCGAGCAGCACGGCGCCCGCGAGGTCGTTCGCTGCCACCCGGGTGGCGACGCGGTGCTCGTGTGACGTGGACGAGCACGGCGGGTGGCGCAGAGTACACGCTGTCACTCCCGTCGCTCGGCTTCGCCTCGTGGTGTGCGGGCGGCGCACTGGTGCTGTTCCTCTTCTCGGCTGCGCTCGCCCGACGCGGTGAATGGAGAGCGCGCTCTCCGCTCGTTCTCGCAGCGGCTTTCGCGATTGGTTCGGCGCTGCTCGTCGACCTCGCCTTCATCGGCGTGATCGGGCTTCGGGCCGCGCTGCTCAAAGACTCGAGCTTCACCACGATCTTCGCGGTGGGCACGAAGCGGGCCGTGGCGGTCGCCTTCATCGGCAGCGTGCTCGGTGCGGCGGGCTCGTTGTTGGCACTCCTGCGTCGAGCGAGGGGAATCGGCCCGCTTGGTGCCGGCGGGCTGGCGCTCGGAGTGCTCTCCATCGCGCCCTTCAGCTCGCTCGCGGCAGTGATTCATCGACCGCTCCCGGCTTTCGAGCGCGCGTTGACGACGTGGGTGCACGAAGGTCACGAAGTCGACGTCCAGCCTGCGCCGCCGGTGAGCTCGCACTGGTCCTTCGTTCAGAGCATCGAGCGCACCGGCCCGCGCGAGTCGCACTTCGTGACGACCGGTGAGCTCGGCCCCATTCGCGTCGTTCATCGAGAGCCCATCGAGGTCGCCGAAGAGCGGGGCGACCCCTCGTTCGAGCTTCGCGTCGGCAACCGTTGGGTCTTCGATCGCGTGACGAAGAAGCAGGGCGATCTGTTGTTCTTCGGACTGGTCCCGACGGGCAGAACCCTACGCGCCTTGCCCGAACCCGCGGTGTTCGAGGTCGTTCGCGCGACCTGGGAGCTGGGCGTGCGCCGGTTCACTGTCACGCTCACGGTCGGGAAGAAGGCGCAGACCTTCGAGCTGATCGCGAAGAACGGGGCGGTGATGCTGCAAGACGGTAAGCCGCTCCCGCTGCCCGCGCCCGGCAGCACCGAGGCGTTCTCGTTTCTGGGCCTCAGCTGTCGCGGCGTCACGACCGCGCCGCCTCTGGGTGGCCCTTGCGTGTGTACGACCCCGAACGATCAGGGCCTGGGCGACGTGATCGCGGTGGTGCTCACGCTCGCGATGTTCGTGCCGGGCCGGGCCTCAGAGGTGTGGACGCTGAGCTCGAGCGTGCGTGGCGACGAGAACGCGCCAGCCGCCCCAGTCACCTCGCGACGCCCACAGGCGCCTGAAGACTGCACGCTCCGGCCTGTGTGCCTGTCGTTGTCGACCTTCATGTCGTCTGGGCCGGCGCTCGAGAAGACCCTGAAGGCGCTCGGGCTCGACGCAGCCAACGACGGCGGCTTCGTCACCGTGCGTGGCAGCGCAGCCGATCTCTCGAAGGCCCTGTCGATGTCGCTCCAGTGGAAACCGCAGGCGGGCGTCTGCGCGGGGCTCACGCAGTGCGTGCTCGACGTCGGCCCCTTGTCTCGCCAGCTGCGCAGCAACGAGGTCTTGTCGGTCAGCGAGTGCGTCACCAGGTGACGATGATCTTCCCGGCGCTGCGCCCCGAGCTGCTGCGCTTCCACGCTTCGCCGAGCTGCTCCGCCGGGTATCGCGAGTCGATCACCACTTCGAGCTGCTTCTTCGCGAACAGCCCATCGAGCACCGAGAGATCGGCTGCGTTGGGCTTCAGCATCACAGGCAGCACCTTCTTGGACGACAGCAGGTTGAGCGCCTGTCGCGCGAAGACGGCGGGCCCGGGAACGCACGAGGCGAAGCTGCCTCCGGTCACGAGCAGCTCGAGGAAATCGCCCGGAGCGCTACCGACGCAATCGAGCACCACGTCGAACGGCGCGATCCCGGCGTACGCGTTCGGCTTCGTGTAGTCGACGATCGCCTCGGCGCCGAGCCTTCGCACGAGGGCCGCGTTTCGCTCACTGCACACGCCCGTGACGTGCGCGCCCATGGCCTTCGCGATCTGCACGGCGAAGTGGCCCACACCACCCGATGCACCGACCACCAGCACGCGCGTCGAGGCGCCAGTCATCGGCAGCCCGGCCACGTCGCGCAGCCCCTGCAACGCCGTCATGCCCGCGAGTGGAAGCCCGGCGGCCTGCTCGAAGCCCATGCCGTCGGGCATCGGGCAGAGCACGTCGAGGCCCGCCTTCACCAGCGTCGCGCTCGCGCCTCCGTCACGACCCGACAGCCGCGTGTGCACCCGCTGGCCCACGGTGAAGCCGCTGACGCCCGGGCCGAGCGCCGCGACTTCACCAGCCAGGTCGTAGCCCGCGATGAAGGGGAAAGAGGCCGTGAGAATCGGCCGGAACTTTCCCGACGCCTGCTTCCAGTCGATGGGGTTGACGCTGGTCGCCCGCACCCGCACGAGCACTTCGCGCGGGCCGGGCACGGGGTCGGGCAGCTCGGCCACCGCAGGCTCGAGGCCATACGCCTTCAAGATCATCGCCTTCATGCGGCGTGGATCTCACCGACGCGAGGGAAGGGGAAGCCTCATCTCCGCGTGACGGCGATTCGAACGACCTGCGCGTACTCGCCATATTGCTCGTCGTTCGAGAAGATCATCGCCTCACCCGATTCGGGCACGGGGCACTTCGAGCTGACGCGCTCGGCGTTCGTGTTCGCGCAGTCGAGCTCTTTGCCGCTCGCGGTTCGGTACTTGATCATGAGGTACCGGCGCAGCGGGTTCTCGAGCACCACGTCGAGGGAGTCGCTGGCATCGACGGCCGCGCGGTTCGGGCTGGTGAGCGTGAGGCCTTCTCTGGCGATGCCGGGGCGGGCGAACGGCTGGCGCAGGAAGTCGCCGCGCGAGAGCGGCTTGCCGAGCAACTGCCAGCGGTCATCGTCTGGGAAGTGACTCCAGATCGCGACGTTCGGCGGAATGAACAGGTAGTCGGTTCGATACGAGCGGCTGCGGCCGTCGGGGGTCGTCGGGTCGTCCCACGTGGCGTCGACGAGGTACCAGTGACGATCGATCTCCACCGCGTTCCACGCATGGCCGATGGGCGCCGCGGCGCCGTTCTCTTCGCGCACGTCACCGCCGAGGTAGATGATCTGGTCACCCGTCTGTCGACCCAGCTCGACCATCAACCGCGCGTAGCCTTCACACACACCGACCCGGTTCACGAAGACGGTGTTCGCGTCCTGCGCCTTTCGCTGGCCGGGCTTGAGTGAGTCGTGGTCGTACTCGAGCCGCGTCACCACCCAGTCGTGCAGCGCCTTCACCCGCTTGAACGCATTCGGCTCTCTCGACTTGATGTACTGCGCGACTGCCGCGATCGACGTCTCGTCGTAGGGGTGCATGCCCGCGACGATGGGTGAGACCTCGTTGGCCCACGGCCAGTGCGTGCCACCGCTGTCGATGACGGTGGAGTCGGGGCGCTCGGGTGGCGGGGGCGGGTCGTCGGGGTGCTCGTTCTCTCTGAGCTTCGCGCGGCCATCGTCGTCCTTCCACGTGATGACCGAGAAGTAGCCCTCGTCGGGAATGCCGGCGTCGGCCACCGCAGGACGAGATGGCTCCGGAGGCGGAGGTTTCGGCTTCACGCCTTCGATCTGCGCGCGCTCCTCGTCGGTGAGCTTGCGCCAGCGGGTCGAGGGCCCATTAGGCACGACGGGCGTTGGCGTCGGAGCGGGATCGATCTTCGCGATCGCCTCGCCGTCGATCTTCGTCACGTACGGGTTCGGGTTCGCGAGCCGGTGCAGCCCTTCGAGCCCACCGGCAACCTGGAAGATGTAGCCACGCCACGGCTCTCCTGCGTCACCGGGTTCGAGGAACCAGTCACCACGGGTCGCGAGCGCAGCGAACGTCACCTTCGGAAACTTCGCGACCATCGCGCCCGTGAACGCGAGGCAGATGAACAGCGTGCGAAGGGCCAGCCGCGTGAACCCCGAGAACAGCCGCTTCGGTGTCCCGACGAACTGCTTCCTGCGCTGAAGACCGAGCTTCCACGCCCGCGTGGCGCGCCACTCCCAGAGCACCGGAAGAATGGGGAACAGCAGCAAGCCACCGACGAGGGCGAGTTCCCGCGGGCCCCCGTGGAAGGCGATCAGCGAAGACGCGAGCCACACGGTCAGCGTCGGCAGCGCGATCAACACCAGCGACGAGACCAACGAAGCGAGCGCGCGAATCACGTGAACCCGCCGACGATCACGCGTGGATCAGATGACGATTGCGCACACATGGCTGGTCTGGTGTCCAATCACCGCAGTCTGCCTCATCGGGAGTCCACACCATGTCCTTCATCGACAAGTTGCGCGGAGCCGTCTCCACCGTCGGCGCCCAGGCCAAGCAGGCCGCCAAAGACACAGCTCGGGAGATGCAGCTGCCAGCCCTGATGATCGAGAAGGGTGCCCAGCTCGCAAAGATCGACAAGGAGATCGCCGGCATCGGCTGGTCTGCGAACCCCGAGGCCAGGGCGCGCAAGTCGCAGCTCGGTCAGCAGCGCGCGCAGGTGAGCGG
>JAEUJR010000449.1 GCA_016793585.1 Archangium sp. | reverse complement strand
CAGGTTCGCATCGGCGCCATCGACGCGGTGGGTGAGCACCTTGATGCCGTTCACGTCCTGCACGGACTCGGCGTCGGTCGACGCGCTCGCGGCCTTGAGCTGCACCTCTTCGATCTTCTTCTCGAGCTCCTTCACGCGCTTTTGGTTCGTCTCGATGCGCTTGGGGAGATCGGAGGGCGTTGCCTTGTAGAGCGCTGCCGACTGCAACAGCAGCCGCTCGATTCCGCGGAAGTGATTCACCGCAGCAGCGCCCGTGTACGCGACGATGCGGCGCACGCCGGCGGCGATGGCGGACTCTTCGACGATCTTGAACAGCCCGATGTCGCCGGAGCGGAAGACGTGTGTACCGCCGCAGAGCTCGGTCGACTCGGGGTGCACGGTGACGACGCGAACCTTCTCGCCGTACTTCTCGCCGAAGAGCGCGACGGCTCCAGCAGCGCGAGCCTCGGCGAGGCCCATCACCTTCGTCTCGGCGCCCTTGTTGTCGCGCACCCAGCCGTTGACGAGATCTTCCACGCGGTCGATCTGCTCCTGCGTGAGCGCCTGGTAGGTCGAGAAGTCGAAGCGCAGCTGCTCGGGAGTGACCTCCGAGCCCTTCTGGTTGACGGTCTCTCCGAGCACCACTTTCAGCGCGCGGTGCAGCAGGTGTGTCGCGGAGTGGTTCGCACGAATGCGATTCCGCCGCTCGGCGTCGACCTGCAGCGTGAGCGTCTCGTTCGCCGCGAGCGTGCCTTCGGCGACCTTCACCTTGTGCACGAAGAGCGAACCGGCCGGCTTCTGCACGTCGAGCACGTCGACGCGCACGCCCTTCGCCGTCATCGTTCCCGTGTCGCCGACCTGACCGCCTGAGTTTCCGTAGAACGGCGTCTGATCGAGCACGACCTCGACGGTCTCTCCCGTCTTCGCGGTCTCGACCTTCACGCCGGCTTTCAGAATCGCGAGCACCTTGCCGGTGCCAGAGACGCCTTCACCCTCGTAGCCGAGGAACTTCGTCTCGGGCAGCGAGCCGGCGAGCTTCATGTACACGTCGGCGACCGCCTGCGTGGAGCTGAGCTGGTTCTTCTCCTGGCGCTCGCGCTCTTCGTCGAGCAGCTGGTCGAAGCGCTTCTTGTCGATCGAGAGATCGAGCTCCTTCGCCATGACCTCGGTGAGGTCCCACGGGAAGCCGAACGTCTGGTGCAGGTCCCACACGATCTCGCCGCTGATCACCTTCGACTTCGTCTGCTCGAGGCGGGCGACTTCCTTCATGAGCAGCGCGCGGCCAGCACGCAGCGTGCGACGGAACGCGGCCTCTTCATGGCGCGTCACCTCGAGCACGAAGTCACGCTTCTCCTTCAGCTCGGGATACGCCTCGTGCATCGACGTGATGATCGCGTCGACGGTCTCGTGGAAGAACGGCTCCGAGAGATCGAGCGTCTGATCACCATGGCGAATCGCGCGCCGCATGATCCGCCGCAGCACGTAGCCACGGCCTTCGTTCGACGGCTGCACACCATCGGCAATCAGGAACGCCGCCGTGCGCGAGTGATCAGCGATCACCCGCATGGCCGAGTCCTGCACGTTGTTCCACGTGCCGCCGTACTTGAGCTTCGACAGCCGCTCGACGGTGGCCAGACAGCCCGCGAAGAGATCGATGTCGTAGTTCGAGCCTTTGCCCTGCACGACGCTGGTGACGCGCTCGAGGCCCGCGCCGGTGTCGATGCTCGGCTTCGG
>JAEUJR010000381.1 GCA_016793585.1 Archangium sp. | reverse complement strand
GCTCGTGTTCTGCAGCACCAGCGTCTCGGTGGCCGTGGCCGAGGTGTTGAAGGCGCCGCCGCACGTGGTGGCCGCGCACGTGTCGAGCAGCACCACGGCGGGGTTGAAGCCCGTGCCGTTCACCGTCACCGTCATCGACGTCGAGGTGGGAATGGTGAGCGAGTACCAGGCCGACGAGGTCGACGCGGGCGCCGCCGGGCTGCACACCGCCGATGCCGCACCGCCGCCGAGAATGGGCTGGCTCGTCAGCGGCGTGCCCGGCGTCAATGTCGCGGCCGTCGCGCACGTGGAGTTCGGTGGCAGCGCCTGCGAGGTGCTCGAGAGGGTGAAGGTGCCGCCCGCGCCCGTCTTGTCGACGACGGCCACCAGGAAGGTGCGCGCCATGGCAGAGGCGTTGGTGAGGCGCACGCTCTCGGAGACGCCCGAGTTCGTGTCGTTCACCTGACACGTGGTGCTGGTGCAGCTGTCGACCACGGCGAGCAGCGGGTCGAGGCCCGGGGCCGTCGCCGTCAGCGTCGCCAGCGTCTGGGCCGGCACGCTCACCGAGTAGTAGCGGGCCAGCGCCGAGGGGCCGGGCGAGGCGCAGCTGGCCAGCAGCGCGCCGCCGCCGTTCGACGCTTCACCCGACAGCGGCGTGCCGAGCGTGAGGGCCGTCGCCCCCGCGCACACGGCGTTGGGGGCCTGCGCGATGATGGCCGAGGTGAGCGAGAACGCCGAGGTGGCGCTCGTCGCGGTCGTGCCCACGCTCACCACCACCGAGCGCGCCGTCATGCCGTCGTTGCGCACCAGCAGCCGCTCGTTCAACCCCGCCGCGCCCGTCGTGGGGTACTCGCAGGCCGCCGCGCCGCACGTCGAGACGGCGTTGAGCACCATGTCGGTGACGTTGCCGGTGACGTCGACCTGCAGCGTCGACGTCGCGGGAATCGAGAAGGCGTAGTACCGCGCGCGCGCTTCGGGAGTTCCCGTCGCGGGCTGGCAGACGGCGAGTGGCGCTCCACCAGCCGCCAGCGCTTCACCGGTGATGGGCGTGCCGGGCGCCGTCGTCGAGGCGCTCGCGCAGGTGTCGTTGGGCACCAGCGGCAATGACGTCGCCGTGAGGCTCATCACGGTCGTGCCGGCGTTGGTGGTGCCCGCCGCCACGACGAAGGTGCGCGGCGTCATGCCGCCGTTGCGCAGCTGCACCGAGCCGCCCGCGCCGCTCGACGTCGACGCGCCGGCGCACGTCGTGGCCGCGCAGGAGTCGAGGGCCGCGAGCGAGACGAAGCTGGAGGCGGCGACGGTGACGACGGTGTTGGCCGGCACCGCGACCGAGTAGTAGCGCGCTCGGTCGAAGGCGACGGCACAGGCCGAGGGCCCCGCGCCGCCGTTGTCGAGCGCCTCGTTGTTCAGCGGCGTGCCGACGAGCAGGGGCGTCGCGCCCGCGCAGGTGGCGTTCGCGGCCGTGCGCACCGAGCTCGAGCCCAGCGAGACGCTGCCCGTCTTGTTGACGCGGTCCTGGTCGAAGACGACGAACGAGAAGGTGCCGGCGGGCAGGCTGAAGACGAGGCCGCCCGCGACGTTGGGGGCGACGAGGGCGCCGGTGCCGTCGAAGACGAGCGCTGCGGGCGTGAAGGTGCTGCCCGAAGGCGCGAGCGCCAGCGTCACGCGGCGCGCCTCGGTGAGCGTGAGGCTCGACACCACGCTGCCGCGCGAGCCGAACGCGATGACGGCCGGAGCCGTGGGCAGCGGTGCCGCGGTGCTGGCCGTCGCGGCGGGCAACGACACCGACTCGGTGGAGCCGTCATCGAAGGTGAGCGTCAGCACCGTGGGCGCGCTCGTCGAGGCGCTCGGTGAGACGACGCCGAACAGGTCGAGCACGCTGGGCGAGACGACGCGGGCCGAGCGCACGACCGCTCCCGCGCCGCTGAGGCGCGCGCCGTCGAGCGCACCGCCGGGGCCGGTGCTGAACTGCTTGCCGTTCGACAGCTCGAGGCGCGCCAGAAAGGTGCCGCCCTGCGCGAGCGGGCCCGAGAGCACCGTCAGCGTCGAGCCGGGAATGATGGTGAGGCCCGCGGTGAGCGTGAGCACCTCGGTGCCGGTGGTGACGACGAGGTTGCGAGGGCCCGTCATCGCCGTCGTCGAGACCGTGAGGTCGAGCCGCAACGCCGTCGGGTTGAGCGTCTGCGTGGCGTTCACCGTGACGTCGGCGCCAGCGGTCACCGTCGTCGTCGAAGCGAAGTGCGTGCCCACGCCGAGCACCAGCACCGACGTACGGCGGCCCACGGCGAGCGAGTCGGGGAAGGCGGCCTGCAGCACCGGGTTCACCGGGCCTTCGGGGCCCTGCGGGCCGGCGTCTCCTGGAGGGCCCTGCTGACCGTTCATGCCGGGCGCGCCCATTTCTCCCATGGCGCCCTTCGGCCCGGCTTCACCTTGCGGCCCCGTCATGCCCGCAGGCCCGGGACAGCCCAACAACACCAACACGACACACACCGTTGCGACGACGTGACGCATCGAAGTTCTCCCTTTGGTTGTCTTTGAAAGCAGGCGCTCCACCCAGCGCGACGCGGGCACGTTCCTTCGAAGCCCACTCGAAGTCGAGGAGAGGTCACCTTGACTTCCAACTGCGACAGGGTAACTCTTTCTTATGAACGAGCCAATGCCTCTGAAGCAGAACTCATCATGACCCAGCCCCGACTTCTGGTGACCGGCGCCTCTGGTTTCATCGGGCGCCACGTCGTCGCCGCCTTGCAGCGGCAGTTTCAGATTCACGCGCTCGCGCGTCGAACGCCCGCCGAGGCGCGCGCGCCCGAGGGCACCTCCATCACCTGGCATCAGGTCGACCTCGGCGACGACAAGCCGATGGACGAGGTGTTCGCGAAGCTGCAGGCGGCGGGCGGCATCGACTTCGTGCTGCACCTCGCGGCCTATTACGACTTCGCCGGCAAAGACGACCCCGAGTACCAGCGCACGAACGTCGACGGCCTGCGCGCGGTGATGAGCCGCTGCAAGGCGCTGAAGCCGAAGCTGTTCGTCTTCGCGAGCTCGTTGGCGGGCTGCGAGTTTCCCGCGCCGGGCACGGTGCTCAACGAGCGCAGCCCGCTCGACGGCAGACACCCGTACGCGGTGTCGAAGGCCAAAGGCGAGGCGATGCTGGGCGAGTTCGCGGGCGACTTTCCCTCGGTGTCGGTGCGTCTGGGCGCGGTCTTCTCGGACTGGTGCGAGTTCACGCCGCTCTACACGTTGATGCGCACGTGGTTCTCCGACTCGTGGAAGGCGCACATTCTGGCGGGGCGCGGCACGGCGGCGCTGCCGTACGTGCACGTGCGCGACGTGGTCGCGTTCTTCTTGAAGGTGTTCGAGCGCTGGGCCGACCTCGGCAACGGCGAGGTGCTCATCGCGAGCCCAGACCAGGCCGCGTCGCACCGGCAGCTCTTCGACGCGTCGATGGAGGCGTACGCCGGCCACCGCGTCACGCCGATGCTGATGCCGAAGCCCCTCATTCGCCCGGGGCTGCACGCCCTCGGCTTGCTGGGCCGCGTGGTGGGCGACAAGCCCTTCGAACAACCGTGGATGGCGGACTACGTCGACAAGGCGATGCCCGTCGACGCGAGCCTGACGCGGCAACGCCTCGGGTGGGAGCCGAGCCCGCGCTTCGGCGTGCTGCGCCGCATGCCGTTTCTCATCGAGAACCTGAAGACGCAGTCACTCGAGTGGAACCGGCGCAACCTCGCCGCCATGAAGCACGTGCAGGTGCCCAATCATCTGCGCATCTTCCAGCTGCTCGAGGCGCACGAAGAGGCGCTCGTTCGTGAAGCGGTGCACGCGTGCATGGCGCCCGAGCGGCAGCAGCGTTTTCCCAGCTACCAGCGGCTGCCCGAAGCCGACATCGTGCTCGCCTCGCAGCAGACGTACGCGCACCTCAAGAACGCCGTGCGCACGAGGGAGCGCGCCATCTTCCGCGCCCACTGCGAGTCGCTGGCCATTCGCCGCCACGCCGCCGGGTTTCCCCGCGCAGAGGTCATCGACCTCGTCGAGCTCAAGCGCGACGCGTGCCTGCGGGTGCTGCTGAAAGACCCACGCGCGCGCGGCGTCGAGCAGCCCCTCATCGAGGCCATCAACGGCGCCTTCCGCATGGGCATCGACCAGCTCGACGACAGCTTCGACGAGCTCACGGGCAAGTTCGTGCCCGTCGAGCCGCCAGGGTGACGCGCCTCAGCGCACGCGCATCATCCACACCACGCGCATGTTGGCGGGGCGCGTCTCGGCATCGCCGCCGCCCAGGGTGATGCCCGTGCCCGAGCCGGCCGTCGTGTAGTGGCCCGAGTTGCAGGTCTGGTTCGAGTCCCAGAACAGGGCGCGCTTGCTGCCGTTGAGCGCGATGTTGCGAAACGTGCTGCCGCCCACGGTGAAGGCGCCGTTGGTGTTGTTGCAGTTGTCCGTCGTCATCGTCAGGTGGTCGTGGCCAGGGTCGTTCAGCGTGAGGCCGTTGAGCGAGGTGGCGTCGTCTTCGAGGGTGCCGCTCTGGCCGGTGGCGCCGCCGCGGAGAAAGCGGCCACCGTTCAGGTTGGGCGTCGCGCCGGTGATGATGGCGTCGGTGATGCCCTGCGCCGCGGCGGTGGTGCCGTCGCACAGCGCGAACCCCCGGGCCTGCATTTCGGCCACCGTCTCACTGCCGGCGAGGTTGGTGGTGTGCGCGATGATGGAGCCGACGCCCACGGCCACCGCCGCGAAGTTTCCGTTCACCTCGCCCGCGTGCGCTGGCGTGTCGGGCGCGAAGCAGAAGAGGCCCTTGGCGCACAGCTGCGCAGGCGCGGCCCACGACAGGCCGGCCGTGAGCGCGACGGTGAGCAGCGCTCCGGTGGCGAAGGCGACGAGCGTCGAGCGGCGAACGCTCACGTGAACGTGAAGGTCTTGCGACATGTCGGGACCTCTGCGGGGGCAGCGGGGAGCCCCATCAATAGCAGCGAATGCGTGGGTTCGTCAGGGCAGGCAGGCCGCCGAGCTGGTGATGACGAGCTGCTGGCGCGGCCGCGGCGCCGTGGCCGGGGTGAAGCGCACCGCGTTCTGAACCGTGTCGAACGACCAGGTCTGCGCGCTCTGGGCAATCGTCACGCCGTCGATGGCGACGGTGACGGGCACCAGCGGGTCGACGGCGGTCTGCAGGAACCACGTCTCTCGACGGCCGAACAGCGGAGCGCCGACGTGCTGGAGCGTGCTGGCCCACTGGCTCGTGCAGATCTCGTCGAGCACGCCGTTGCCCGGCGTGATGACCGCCGCGTAGCGCGAGGTGTCGGCCGCGCCGTCATACACGCAGCCCGAGGGCTCCACAGGCAGCGTGGCCAGCACGCCGTGTGCGCTGAACTTGTTCGGGTCGGCTTTCACGCGTCGCAGCAGGTCGAGGTAGTGCGTCGCGGGCAGCAGCGATTGATCAGGCGCGTCGGTGACGAACCACACCGAGAGCGCCGCGTCGTGCCGAAGAAACCCGGTGTTCGGCGTCTGCACCACCTGCGGAGCGCGCAAGGCGAGCGAGGCCGACGCGAGCCCGGCTTCGACGGGGCCACCGGCGATGCCGACGAGCCCGACGAGGCTCGAGAACCTCGTTCGGAAGGGCAGGGTGCGCTGGGTGAGGAAGGCGGTGTTGCTGGTGGTGTCGACCCGCAGCGCCCCCAGGTCGGGCTCGTCGGTGGTGGCGATGCCGAAGTGGAAGTCGACGCCCGCGTCGAAGGCGAAGCCGAAGAGGGCGGCCGGGTTCGCCGCGATGGCCTGCTGCTTGTCAGACATGCTGCACGAGTTGTCGAGCACCAGCAGCACGTCGGTCTTCGAAGGCACGGTGAACCCCGCGACGTTCACGCCCGAGCCACCGACGCCGCTGAGCGGAATGGTCTGCGTCCCGCTGCTCGACACGATGCTCAGCGTGGCGGAGTCGGGGCCGAGGTTCACCGGGCGATAGCTGACGGTGAACGACGCGGTGAGCCCGAGGCCGACGGAGAGCGGCAACGCCGGGAGCGCGCCCAACTGGAACTCCGGGCTCGGCGTGAGCGTGAGGCTGCTGACTGTGTAGGTGTTGAAGCAGGTGTTGGTGATGCGAACGGTGCGCGTGAGCGAGCGGCAGCCGGGCGCGACGTTGCCGAAGTCGATGGTCTCTTCCGAGATGACGAGGCACGAAGACGGTGGCACGCATTGACCGCCCTGGCAGGTGTCGCCCGCCGTGCACGCGCGACAGGCCGAGCCGCCCGTGCCGCAGGTCTGCGCGGCCTGACCCGGGTGACGTACACACGTCGTGGCGTTCGAGCAGCAGCCGTCGGCACAGGTTCGTTCGTCGCAGAAGCTGGTGCCGGTGCAGACGCCTCCGAGGCAGCTCGCGCCCGAGGGGCAGGCGTCGCAGATGGCGCCGTTCACGCCGCAGACCGCGGTGCTCTGGCCCGTCGGCGGGTAACACACCGAGTTGAAGCAGCAGCCGTCGCACGTCAGGAAGTTGCAGGGCTGCTGTTCGCACTGGCCCGCGCGGCACCACTGCCCGGCGCTGCAGCGCGTGCATGACGAGGTCGTCGACCCGCAGGTCGCGTTCGTCTGAAAGCGCGGGGCGAACTCGATGAACTGGCTCGTGGGCCAGCTCGCCTGGGTGCAGGCTCCGGTGGTGGCGCACGAGAGCGCGGCGAGGCCGTCTCCGGGCGCACGTTGAATGCCGATGGTGCCCGAGACGGTGCCGGGCAGCGCCGCGCCATAGGTGAATCGAATGACACCGGTGCTCTCGAAGAGCGTGACCTGCATGCTCACGCGGGAGGTCGAGCTGGGCAGCGGCACATCGCGCCACTCGAAGGTGACCTTGCGCGACGGGGTCACGCCCGAGACCTGCCAGAGGAACTGCGTCGGGGCGCTGGTGGTTCCGACCGAGTCCCACCAGGGAGCGACGAGCGCTGCCGGTGCGAAGGTGCTGTTGTGGGGAAGGCCCTGGTTGACCGCCGTGTCCGTTCCCGTGCCGCCCATGATCAGGTAGCCGTTCTTCGAGAGCGCGACCTCTCGCACCGGCTGGCCGTAGAAGTCGAAGTCGAAGGGGAGCGGAATGGGCGTGCTGCTCGAGCCGCTGAGAACGAGACCTCCGACGAGTGGTTGATAGGTGACGGGCGTGGGGCCCGAGACGCGGTAGGTGAGCGGTCCCGAGGTTGTGACGCAGGCGCCTGACTGATCACAGCAGCCTGACTGATCACAGCAGCCTGCGTCGCAGGCGCACGCAGACCCGCCTGCAGCACCTCCGGCCGACCCACCGGCAGTCGCGGATCCACCAGCCGTCGCGAATCCACCGGCGGTCGCGAATCCACCGGCAGTCGCTGAGCCACCAGCGGTCGCAGAGCCACCAGCGGTCGCAGAGCCACCAGCCGTCGCAGAGCCACCAGCGGTCGCGGATCCAGAGCCACCAGCGGTCGCGGATCCACCAGCGGTCGCAGAGCCACCAGCGGTCGCAGAGCCACCAGCGGTCGCAGAGCCACCAGCGGTCGCGGATCCACCAGCCGTCGCAGAGCCACCAGCGGTCGCAGAGCCACCAGCCGTCGCGAATCCTCCGCCTGTTCCACTCGCGAAGGTGCAGACGCCAATCACGCACGTGCTCGTCGAGTCACATCGACGGCACGCGACGCCACGCTCGCCACACTGCAGCTCAGTCACTCCCGCCTGACAGGTTCCGCTCGAGTCGCAGCACCCTGCGCACGAGGAGGGCCCGCACGGCGTCGACACCGGGGGCGGAGAACACGACAGCACGAACACCAGAACGGGCCACAGAGCTGAACGCATGCGGCGTTCTACTCGAACCTCACTCCGGCGTGCAGGCGACCATGCAGACCGTCGAGCCACCCATCGCGAGCGCTTGCCCCCGACACGCGATGCGCGCCATCTCGGAGGCTGAAAGCGATCATCTGCCGAGCCGACGCCCGAGACCGTCATGAACGAGTCGCCCTGCACTGGTGCCGGGCGGCACTTCGCTCCTGGTCATCGGCGGGTGTCGTTCATGGGGCCGACGAGTCCTCCGAAGCCGCTGCCAGCCCAGGCTCAGGCAGTTGCCGACGAGGCACAGCCCCATGACCAGCACGATGACGACGGTTCGGTCTTCACGTCACCGTTCGATGAACGCCGGCTCGACGCCCCAGCTCTCGTCGCGTTGTTCGCCGAGCACCACGGTCTGGCAGACCGCCGAGACGGCCTCGGCGACGTCGCCGCTCAGGAAGTTCGCGCTCACGTCGAGCGTCGCCACGTCGTCGAACCAGCTCGCGGCATCGACGATGGCCTGCCCACCCGCGTCGGTCAGCGTGCCGTACGCGAGCGAGAGCCACTCGAGCTGCTTGAGCAGCGGAGACTTCGCCAGGGCAGGAACCAGCAGGTCGCTGAGCTCGGTGTTCATCAGGCCCAGGCGCCTGAGCTTCCCGACGCGCCCCGAGAGAATCGGCTGAAGCTCGGGCAACCCGATGGAGCTCTTGCCGAACCAGAGCTCGAGCGACTGCAGGTTGGGCCTGGCCGAGCGCAGCAGCGGCTCGAGCTGATTCGGCGAGAGCAGCGTCGTCTCGATGGCGAGCGAGCGCAGCGTGTTCGGCCACGCCTCGACCTCGGGCAGCCGGCCGCGCACCCGCAGCCCCTCCAGCGTCGGCACCGCGTCGATGAGGTCGTTCAACGCCTGCACCACCGGCCACGCGCCATCCGCGGGGAACTCGGGGTCGTGCTCCACCAACTCGGCCGCGAGCAGGTGAAAGCAGCGCAGGCTCTCTGGCCGCTCGAGCTCGAGCAGCTCGGAGATGGCGTCGTCGAGGCTGCCCTCGAACCCGGCCTCGAGCTCGAGCGTGCGCAGCAACCGCGCCGAGGGGTGCGCGAAGAGCGCGGCCAACGTCTCCTGGAGTGACTCGACCTCGTCGACGTGCACCTTCACGCGGTCGATGAAGCCCAGGCGCCAGTGCACGTCGGCGTCGAGCTCGAGCGACAGCTCGTCGTGCCTCTCGAGCAGCTCACGTTCACGCTGCTCGAGGTCGCCGCGGCCTCCGATGGGCGCTTTGTGCGAGCGCCTGGCGACGGGCAGCTTCTTCTGCTCGAGCAGGTACTGCAGCATGCCCAGCTCGCCGCGCGCGTTGCCCTGCTGCTGCAGCCAGTCGACGTAGGCGAGCCGCAGCCCATCGTCGTCTGGCTCGCGGCGAATCGCGGCCTCTTTCGTCTCGTCGCGCGCCTCGCTCACGGGCGGCCTTGCGTCACTTCTGCTTGGGCGGCACCGCGAGGTTCTGCTGGAAGAAGAGGCAGTGCTTGCGCAGCTCGCGCTCCTTCTCGGTGTTGTCCGAGTTCCACGCCTTGCTGACGACGACGAGCACGCCACCGGGGTGCGGCTTGCGCACGTGCGCCGCGAGCACGTCGATGCACTTGGGGTGCTTGTCGAGGTCGTCGAACGACACCACCAGCGCCTTGCCCGAGATGTCCTCGAGCATCGCGCCGAAGTCCTTCGCGACGGGCTCGTGCACGTGCGTCGGCTTGAACTTGCCCGCCTCGGTGATGGCCGCCATGGCGATGTCGTCGGCCTTCACGCTGGGCTCGGCGATGTTGAGGCACAGCGTGTGACGGGTCTTGTGGCCGAGCAGGCTGGAGATGAACTCGCGGCAGGTCTTCTCGAGGGACATGGCAACTCCTGATGACGCGGGCGATGGAGGCCCGCAGAGGTTGGGGTGGATAGCACGCGGGCGCGGCCGACCGCTCAGCGTTTCTTGCCCTGAACGAGCGTGCCCTGCACGACGCCCACGAGGTGGCGCCCGGCCGACGGGCCCTTCGCGAACTGACACGAGCCGATGGCGACGTGCGTGGCGGCTGACTCCACCGCGTCGGGGAACGCCGAGGCGAACGAGTCGGCGCGAATCCACGAGCCCACCACCGTCGCGCCCTTCACCGAGCCGCCATAGCTCTGCCCTTCGAGCGCCTTGAGCACGGGCTCGAGCGTGCTGAGCGGCTCTCCCGAGCTGCACGACGCCTCGATGAGCTGCTGCACCGCGCTCGACAAGACGGGGAGCGTGACGAGCGCAGGCAGCCCTTTGGCCTTGCGCAGCGCCTGCAGCCGTTCGAGCAGCGCGGCGTTCTCGACCGCGGGGTCGAGCTTCGGCGTGATGGCGGCGATGACGGCTGACGACTCCCACTCGCCGTCTTCCAGGGGAGCGAGGCCGAAGCCGAACGCGAGGCGGCCGGGCGCGAGCAGGTCGGCGCGAAAGCCAGGGCGCTGCAGGTTGGTGCGCACGAGCTCGTCGATGAACTCCGAGCGGCCGCGGTGCTGCGAGACGTCGTGCGAGACGAGGCCGAGCTTCGAGACGCGTTGGGGAAGCGCAGCGTCGGGTGGCGTCTCGGGGCGCTCCACCTGCTGCGTGGCGTAGGCGCGCGCGAGCTGCTCGAGCCCATCGGACTGCTCCATCGGCGGCAGCGAGAGCTCGAGACGGCGCTGGTTGTAGCGGGCGGCGACTTCTCCCGGCCACGTCGCGGTGTCTGCCGGGTTCGGCTTGGGTGCACGAATGGCGGCGTCGGGCTGCGGAGGCTCGGGCACGTCGACGTAGAGGGGAATGAGCGCAGCGCTGTGCCGCCACGGCTGCACGCCCGGCGCGTCGGGCACCGGCACGTACGCGAGCTCGACGAAGCGGCGGCCAGGCTTCGTGGCGGCCTTCACCGTCGTCGAGAACGAGCCGTCGGGTTTCACCGTGAGCGGCAGCTGGCGCACGCGCGCGTCGTCGTCATCGACGAACACCACGGCGCTCGAGAGCGGCGTGCGGAACCGGCCGGTGAGCGTCACCTCGTCACCAGCGTGCACGGCCTTGGCGAGCGTCGAGAGCTCGACGTCATCAGAGACGGCGACGAGCACCTGAATCGTGTCTCCAAACGAACCATCGAAGCGCACGAGCGAATACGCGAGCGGTCGTTCCGCGTCGGGTTTCACGCGTGAGGCCCAGACGGCGAGCGGCGCATCGAAGGCGCGCTCCGACGACGACTCGCCCGAGAGCACGTACGAGCCGCGCAGGTCGCCGACGACGCCGGCCTTCCACAGCAGCCACTGCGAGAGCGCA
>JAEUJR010000350.1 GCA_016793585.1 Archangium sp. | reverse complement strand
CGGGACTTCCATGCTTGCGGAGCGGGTTTCGCGCTGTACCTTCCGCCGACTTTTCCGCCCTGCGGTCCCTGGTGGCGGTTCCGGCCGTTTTCAGCAAGAAGGCAACCGCCATGATTGATTGGGTCCTCAAGCGCATCATCGGAACGAAGAACCAGCGCGAGCTGAAGAAGGCCTGGCCGAAGGTGGCCGCCATCAACGCGCTCGAAACGAAGATGCGGGCGCTGAAAGACGAGGACTTTCCGCGTGAAACCGCGCGGATGAAGCAGGAGATCGCCAACGGCAAGAGCCTCGACGATTGCCTCATCGACGCGTTCGCGCTCATTCGTGAAGGCGCCCGGCGTTCGATTGGCCAGCGGCACTACGACGTGCAGCTCATCGGCGGCATGTTCCTGCACCAGGGCTGCATCGCCGAGATGCGCACCGGCGAAGGCAAGACGCTGACTGGCACGACGGCCGTGTACCTGAACGCGCTCTCGGGCCGCGGCGTGCACCTCGTCACGGTGAACGACTACCTCGCCCGCCGCGACGCGGAGTGGATGGGCCGTGTCTACAAGTTCATGGGCATGACGACGGGCTGCGTGCTCAACGAGCTCTCGGACAAGCAGCGTCAAGAGGCGTACCGCTGCGACATCACGTACGGCCAGAACAACGAGTTCGGCTTCGACTACCTGCGCGACAACATGAAGTTCCGCCTGCAGGACTACGTGCAGCGCGAGCTCAACTTCGCCATCGTCGACGAGGTCGACTCCATTCTCATCGACGAGGCCCGCACGCCGCTCATCATCTCGGGCCCCACCGAGCAGAACACCGACCTCTACGCGAAGGTCGACGCCGTCATCTACGGCCTGGTGCCCGAGCAGGACTACCAGCTCGACGAGAAGAACAAGTCGGTGATGCTCACCGACCAGGGCGTCGACAAGCTGCAGGAGCGCCTCAAGATTCCCAACCTCTACGCCCCCGAAGAGCTCGAGACGCTGCACCACGTCGAGCAGGCCCTGCGCGCGCACACGCTCTACAAGCGCGACCGCGACTACGTGGTGAAAGAGGGCGAGGTGCTCATCGTCGACGAGTTCACCGGTCGCCTCATGGCCGGCCGTCGCTGGAGCGATGGCCTGCACCAGGCCGTCGAGGCCAAAGAGGGCGTGAAGGTCGAGAACGAGAACCAGACGCTGGCGACCATCTCGTTCCAGAACTACTTCCGCATGTACTCGAAGCTGGCCGGCATGACGGGCACGGCCGACACCGAGGCCGAGGAGTTCGCGAAGATCTACAACCTCGACGTGCGCGTGGTTCCGACGAACCGCGACATGATTCGCGATGACCTCGAAGACGTCGTCTACAAGACCGAGAAGTCGAAGTTCGAGGCGGCCGCGAAAGAAGTGAAGGAGCTGCACCAGAAGGGCGTGCCGGTGCTCGTCGGTACGGTGTCGATCGCCAAGTCCGAGGTGTTCAGCACCTTCCTCAAGAAAGAGGGCGTGCCGCACAACGTGCTCAACGCGAAGAACCACGCGCGTGAGGCCGACATCATCGCGCAGGCGGGCAGCAAGGGCGCGGTCACGATCTCGACCAACATGGCCGGCCGCGGCACCGACATTCTGCTCGGCGGCAACCCCGAGGTGATGGCGCGCAGCGAAGTGGGCCCCGAGCCCGAGCAGCCCGAAGAGGCGCCGAAGCCCGAAGGCCAGCTGATCAACTTCAACGCCGTCGATGCCGCGTCGAAGGAGGCCTACGAGGCCGCGAAGGCCGAGTGGAAGACGAAGTTCGAGGCCGCGCTCGCGAAGTACAAGGCGCAGTGCGAGGCCCAGCGCAAAGAGGTGCTCGAGGGCGGCGGTCTGTTCATTCTCGGTACCGAGCGTCACGAGTCACGCCGCATCGACAACCAGCTGCGAGGCCGCGCAGGCCGTCAGGGCGACCCCGGCATGAGCCGGTTCTATCTCTCGCTCGAAGACGACCTCATGCGCATCTTCGGCGGCGAGCGCATTCAGTCGATGATGGAGATGTTCGGCATGAAGGAGGACGAGGTCATCGAAGCGCCGATGCTCTCGCGCTCCATCGAGAACGCGCAGAAGCGGGTCGAGGGCCACAACTTCGACATTCGCAAGAACCTGCTCGAGTACGACGACGTGATGAACCAGCAGCGGCGCACCATCTACAAGCTGCGCCGGCAGGTGCTCGC
>JAEUJR010000348.1 GCA_016793585.1 Archangium sp. | reverse complement strand
CGCTCAGCCACAGCTCGTTCGTGAAGTCGGTGGAGCGCATCTTCCGCCTGCCCATCAACCCGCGCGTGCAGAACGCGACCGACTTCGCCGACGCGTTCGAGCCGGGGTACTTCCCCTGACCTCGCTGCTCCTCTCGCTCGTGCTCTCGGCGGCTCCACCTGAAGCGCCGAAGCAGTGGACCGTGAGCGTCGACCCGCTCACCTTCGTGCTCGGCTTCGTGCACGTGCAGGTCGAACACACGCTGGGCCCACATTTCTCCCTCTACGCGGGGCCGAGCTTGCGGCTCTTCGACAGCCCCATCGGGTTTCCGAAGGGCCCCTTCCGCGGGTACGGCGCCGAGGTCGGCGTGCGCGCGTTCGTCTGGGGCGTCGCTCCAGAAGGCGCGTGGGTGATGCTGCGCGGCGTGCTCGCGGCGGTGACGTCGTCGGAGGGCACGGCGCCCGGCGGCTACACGAGCCTGCTCGCGGGCTACACCGCCATTCTCGGGCCGGGCCTCGTGCTCTCGGGCGGGCTCGGCGTCTCGTACTTCTCGTACGGCCCCGCCTCACTGGGTGGCATTCACGGCTTCATCCCCGCAGCCCACAGCGCCATCGGCTGGGCGTTCTGATGGCTCGCGCGTGGCTGACGGTGATGCTCGTCGCTTCCGGGTGCTGCTGCCGCCCAGAGAAATCAGGCCGCGTCGACGGCGCACCTGTCACGAGCACCGATGGAATGTGGACTGCGACGCCCTCGGTCGTCTTCAGCAAGGGCCACACGGGCGTGCACAGCAGCGTGTCTGATCAGGTCTTTCACGAGCTCGTGCTCAGACGCGGAGACGAGACGCAGAAGGTGCTCATCGACCGCCTCAGCGCTGGATACCTGGAGTCGAGCGCATCGGAGTTCGCGGCGGCGAAGCACGCGACGTTGTCGGTGGAGTTCCACGGGCACGTGGTGTCGGTCACAGCAGACGACGGCAAACGCTGGCGGCATGTGGTGCTCGACAGTGGAGCGCCGTTCGTCTGTGGCGCGAGCACGAAGCCGGCAGCTCCGCCGACGCGAGACCTGGTGCTGGCCGACCTGCGCGCGGCTGGCTTCGGCACCCCTCGCACCTGCGACATCGAGGGCGCGACGCGAGTGCTCTGCGCGCATGCGAACGACGACGAACTCTGGAGCGTCGCCATCGCGCAGATGCTGAAGCACTCCCTCGTCGACAGCGAGCGGGAGCCGCTCGATGCATGTCTCGACCCACGGCGGCCTGCGCTGCGTGACCAACTGCTCGCTGCCCTGCGCGACCGTGACGCCGAGCGCGTCGGGCTGGCCGCGGAGTCGCTCGCGAAGAGCAACGACGTCATCGTGCAGAACGCGCTCGCCGAGGTCCTCACACGAGGTGCTCCCACCGAACGAGCCGGTTGCTGGAGCACGGCAAAGGTGACGTGGGCGCTCGCGGCCGTCACGACGACGTTGGGCACTGCCGAGTCTTCGACGCGCAAGGCATTGCTCGACGTCGCGCGAGCTCCCGCTGCGTGCCCCGACGAACTCACCGGCAAGGCCGCGCGCGTCTACGCGGTGGCAGCGCTCGGTGTGGTGAAGGACGAGGCGCTACGCGAACTCTCGGCGACGTGCACGACCGAACACGCGCCGTGGAAGCTCACCTTCACGAAGTGGAACGAGGCGATGTACGCCAACCTCACGGACGCGCCGCTCGAGTGTCTGGCAAAGCAGTTCATTCGCTGAGAGGCGCGGTTGCGTCCGACGTCTGAGGGATGCTCCACTCGATGTCAGACCACGTTCGTCATGGAACCAAACGACCTCACGATCGAAATCTTGAAGGGCATTCTCGACGAGGGTCGCAAGACGAATGAGCGCATCGACGACACGAACGCCCGGCTCGATGCACTCGGTGAGACCCTCTCTGGTCGAGTCGACTCCCTCTCGGAGCACGTCGACCAGATGCGCGAAGAGCTCTCTCGCCGAATCGTCGAGTCCGAGATTCGCACCGCGACGGCCATCGCCGACCTCGCGGGCAACGTGCGTGAGTTGACGTCGTTCCTCAAACAGACGAACGACCTGCGCCCTCGCGTCGAGCAGTGCGAGGACGACATCAAGACCATCAAGCGTCAGCTCGGCTGAGCGGGCGGTGCAGCAGGCGGAGCCGGAGCGACTGGCGGGCTCTTCGGCGGCTTCGGTGGAGACTGCTTCCACAACCCACCGAGTGAGAACGCCTTCCACGCCCACTTGAGCCACGAGAGCAGAGCCAGCGCCATCCACAGGCTCCAGGCCAGCATCGCGCCGCGGTACACGAGCATCGGCACCGAGAAGACCCACGCCTGCGGGAAGTCGGTCGTCGTGCGGTCCTGAAACCAGCGCAGCCACGACGCGCTCGAGCCATTCCCCTGCACCTGCATCTCTGGCTGACCGAGCAACCCCGAGTACACCGACACGCCGAGAATGATGAGCGCGATGCCGGTGGCGCCGACGAGCACCAGCTGCCGGAAGTTGAAGCTCGCCACGCCGTCCACCGTCACGCGTTCACGCCACGCGACGAGCAGCAGCCAACCGAACACCGCCGCGATGGCGACGATGGGCAACTGCGAGAGCCCGAGCGCGAGCAGCACCCACTGGTACGTCTTCACCGGCGCGTACTTCGAGCGGCCCAGGCCCACCGACACGACGAGCAGCACGAGCAAGAAGCTCCAGAACAACACCGCCGGCCCCATGCGCGGCCCCGTCACGAAGAGCACCCAGCGGTCGCTCGGCATGCGCACCTGCAGCTCGGCGTTCACCGTCGAGAACCCGAGGCCCAGCGCGGGCGTCGTCCACGAAGCCGGCAGCCCGCTCGTCTGGCGCCACACGAGCTGAATGGACTGCGACCCGGGCACCAGCGGAATCGACACCGCACGCCCCTCTTGCCGAATCGGCTGCGTCTGCCCGTTGATGGTGACGCTCTGCAGCTGCGCGTCGTCGGGCAGCGTGAACGGGTGCAGGCCGCCGCGTGACGAGCGGAAGTTCGCGGTGAACGTCACGTCGGTCGCGCGCACGCCCGGAGACACCTCGAGCCGCGACTGGTCGATGGTGAGCGTCTGCCCCTGCACGCCGTCAGGTTTGACGACCTCGAGGGTGACCGACTCCTTCGGCCACGGGCGCCACTCGGGCACACGCGGGCCGACCTCGTTCGGCTGATGCACCACGGGAATACCGGACCACTCGGCGTGCCACACCGGGCTGATGTCGACGCGCCACACCTCGACCCACGGCGTGCCCTCTGCGGCGGTGAGCGCGATGGGCGACTTCGCCTCGAGCACGCTCGTCCAGCTCAGCTCGGTCGCGCTCGCCGGCATGTTCACCAGCGCCTTGCCGTTCTGCACGCGCACGTCACTCGACGTCACCGACTCTCCGACGAGCAGCGGAACCTCGAGCACCACGGCTGAACCGGTGGGCGTGAGGCGCTCGACGCGCGTCTCGACCGACCAGGTGAGCCCGAGTGACAGCGTGCGCTCGATGACGACGAACGGCGGCAGCGTTCCACTCTGGAGCGCCGCGCCCGAGCCCTTCACGTTGTCGGCCTTGCGGGTCAGCTGCAGGTTCTCGTCGGCGACGCCGTCTTCGTGAACGCCGTCGAGCGTCCACCCGTCGACCTTCGACTCCACGCGATACGACTTGAGCGGCAGCGGCACCTGCACCGTGTCACGCGGCGGGAGCGGCCCTTCGAGCAACACCTGATGCGCGCCTTCGTCGACGGCGAGCAGCAACACGCCGTCGTCACCGCGGCTGAGCCCGCTCGCCGGTTTGCCGTCGACCACCACGGTGCGCGGCAGCCAGTGCTTCTCGTTGCCGGGCAGTGGAACGGCGGTCGCGGCCCCCGCGAGCACCTCGATGCGCAGGCGCAACGTCGTCGGCGTCGCCTCGAGCATGAGCCGTGGAGACGACGCACACTGCGGCGCGCACGCGGGCTTCTCGAGCAGCCGCTCCTTGAGCTGGTTCAGCATCGCCTCGGGCGGCACCTCGTCGGCGCGCGCGAGCGTCGGCAGCAACACGCCCAGCACCAGCAGCCCCGCGACGGGCCCACGCGCCTTCTTGAAGAACGCCGGCCAGAACGAGCCGGGGAAACCGAGCACCGTCAGCACCAGCAAGGCGAAGAGCAGCGCGCGCACGAAGGCGAGCACCAGGTTCGCGCCCGGCCCGAGCAGAACGAGCGACAACGTCTGCGTGCGCTCCACTGGCCCCGAGTAGTGAATGGGAATCTCCTTCCAGTTCCAGCGCGGAAGGCCCGGGCCCGTCTGCACGAGCACCGTCTTGTCGTAGTCGCGCGTGGCGAGCCTCTTGCGGTTCACCTGCTGCTTGAACTGCTGGGCGGGCGGCGTCGAAGCGGCCCGTGGCTTCTCGGGCGCGGGCTCCTTCTTCTGCAGGTCGAACAGGCCCGACTCGTCCTGCTCGAGGTCGTCGTTCTGGCCGGGCCCACCTCCGCCGCCGTACGGCTCGACCGTCATGCTGCGCTGGTACTGCACCTCGTTCTCGCTCGAGTAGTCGGACCAACTCTGCACGCCGCCGTACGACATCTCGCGCGCCAGCCCCGGGTACATGCCGTGGCGCACGTGGTCGACCATGAACGAGACGGTGATGACGACGAGCGCAGCCCAGGCAGCGAAGCGCGACCAGCGGAACACCGACTTGAGCCAGTGCTCGGGCAGCAGCCGGAAGATGGCCTCGAGCACGAGCACCACCAGCCACACGAAGCGCGGCGAGTCGTCTTCGAGCCAGCCCAGCGTCAACGCGACGAGCGCAAGGCCGGCGAAGGGCCAGCCGAAGAGGCGCCCCATCGCGAGCGAAATGATGAGCACGAGGAAGAGGTCGAGCAACGTCCACCGCTGCATCCACGTGTCGGGCACGGAGTCGGCGCCCGAGGCGCTCACCAACGTCCACCCCGGGGGCAGCTGCAGCGTCGTGCGCACCGAGGTGAAGTCGGTGTTCCACGAGACGGCGGGAATGGCCGAGAGCGGCGCGACGATGCGGCTGTCGGCCTCGAGGGTGAGCTGACCTTCACGCAGCTCGACGCCAGCCTGAGCGCCGGGCATGCGCGTGATGAACTGGTCGGAGCCCGCGGTGACGACGCGGCCCAGCTCGGTGCCCTGCTGCATGTCGAGGCGCCACGAGCGGTGGAGCGGCCCGCTGATGCGGTCGTTGGCGGTGAGGCCCTTGCCGTCGAAGTCGAGCCAGAGCGTGCGCGTGAGTGAGAGCGCGTCGGGCGCGGGGTCGGAGTCTCCGCGGCGGCGCTCGGTGAGCTGCATCGAGTCGTCGAGCGACATCGCGTACGCGGGGAAGCGCTTCCACTCCGCGGGCAGCGTCGTCTGCTGCGGGTCGACCTGCTTCACACCTTCGACCAACACCTGGCGCAGCGACGGGCGCGCGTCGAACGTCCACACTTCGTCGTCCTCCATCCACGGGCCTTCGGGCGCCGGGCGCTTGAGCGTGGTGATGGGGCCTTCGCTGCGAGCGACGAGCTCGATGACGAACGAGCCCGGCCGCACCTGCAGGCGAAGCTTGCCGTCTGACTCGAGGCGCACCGGCAACGCGCTGGTGAGTGACATCGGCGAGAAGCCGGCGGGCAGCGCGCGGCCCAGCACCACCTCGCGGCTCTTGCCTGAAATCTGCAGCGAGACCTGTGTGATGAGCCGCGCTGGAATGTCGTCGACGAGCTGACGGTGCACGGTGATGTCGAGGTTCTCGGCTTCCTGTGCGGCGCCCTCCTTCTGCAAGAAGACGCGGCCTTCGGCGTCGCGGTTGGGCAGCAGCACGTCGGTGCCCTTGAGCTTCAAGGCGACGAGGCCGGTCGCGGGCGGCACGAGCAGCGCTTCGGGCAGCGTGTCCCACGAGAAGTCGCCGGTGACGGTGCGCTCGCCGATGCCCAGCTTGACGGTGGGCAGGCCGTCATTGCCCGGCACGACGATGGCGGCCTTGCCGTCGACCTTCACGTTCTGCGGCCAGTGCTTCGTGTCGCCGGGCAACGTGAGGAAGGCCTCGCGGTAGATGCGGAAGCGCTGGCTGAAGGTGCCGCCCTTGTCGTCGAGCGAGAGGGTCAGCTGTGCGGGCCAGGCGCACAGCCGCACCTCGGAGCCGTTCACGAAGGGGCAGCCGACCTGCTTCTCACCGTGCAGCACCCAGCCGCTCCAGTCGCGCAGCGCGGCGGGCAGCTCGTCGGAAGGTGGTGCAGCGGAGGCGACGGCCGAGACGAGGAGTGCGGAGAGCAGCAGGAGGCGCACGGTGGCTCCAATGGACGGTGATTCGGCGGGACCGCGAACACGACGTCGACCACGGACCTTCCGCGAAAAGTGGAGAACTCGCGAGAAGGAACTCCGCGCGTGTCTCAGGCGTCTCGCGTCGTCGACCGCGTGTCTTCGGGTCCGTTTCGTTCTCCGGCGCAGTGCCCCAGGCAACCGGAACCTCTCCGCCTCGCGCGCGCCTGGCTCACTTCTTCCGGCGAGGCGGCGTGCCCACGACGAAGCCGAGCTGCTCGGCCACTGCCACCGCCGCTTCGGTCGAGATGTGCGCGTCTTTCACCTTGTTCTGCGCCGGGTCGATGAAGACGTTCATCGCGCTGCTGAAGTCTGCGCGCGCCAGCGTGCACCCGCGAATCGTGCTGCCGCTCAAGTCGCTCCCGGAAAAGTCGGCGTCGCTCAAGTCGCACTCGAGCAGGTTCGCCTCGCGCACCACGCTCTTCAGGAACGGCGTCTTGCGAAGGTTCAGCCGCTCGAACGTCGCGTAGCGCAGGTTGCACTCGTCGAACGACACCTCGGGCAACGGAGACACCGACGACCAGAAGACGCCCATCAGCTTCGAGCCGACGAAGCGCACGCCGCGCAGGCCGACCTGCTTCCACGTCGCGCGCGTGAGGTCGCAGCTGCGAAACTCGACGTCTTCGAGCAGACAGTCACGCCACTGCGACTCCTGGCCGACGCAATGCTCGAAGCGGCAGCGGAAGAACTCCTTGCCCTCGAGAACGCGCGACGAGAGCGCGAGGCTCGAGAACGTCTGGTCTTCGAAGGTGCGCCCGTCGAGCAGGTGCTGGAGCTGTTCCCCTGGAGTGGCCGGCATGCCGCCTCCTTCGCACAGGTCAGACACGAAAACGCCGCCGGCTCCGAGATGGAACCGACGGCGTTCACGCTGCCTGCGAGACGACTCAGGCGACTTCGATGAGGGCCGCAGCGCCCATGCCGCCACCGATGCACATGGTGACGACGCCGCGCTTGCCGCCGCGACGCTTCAGTTCGCGAAGAATCGTGCCGACCAGGCGCGCGCCCGAGACGCCGAGCGGGTGACCGAGCGCGATGGCGCCGCCGTTCACGTTCAGCTTGTCGGCCGGAATGCCGAGCTCACGCGCGCAGTACAGGCCCTGCGCCGCGAACGCCTCGTTCAGCTCGAACAGGTCGATGTCCTTCACGGTCAGCTTGTTGCGCTCGAGCAGCTTGCGCACCGCGGGCACGGGGCCGATGCCCATGATGTCGGGCGGAACACCCGCGACCGTGTAGTCGACGAAGTAGCCGAGCGCCTTCACGCCCAGCTCCTTCGCCTTCGACTCGCTCATGAGCACCGCCGCCGCAGCGCCGTCGGTCAGCGGAGACGCGTTCCCTGCCGTCACCGTGCCCTTCGAGTCGAACGCCGGCTTCAGCTTGTTGAGGCCCTCGAGCGTCGTCTCGGGACGAAGAATCGTGTCGTCGGCCAGCGTCACCTCACGCGCCACGCCGCCGTCGTCGAAGTACTTCACCTTGATGGGGGCGATCTCGTCCTTGAACTTGCCCGTCTCGCGCGCGGCGGCCGCACGCTTCTGCGACTCGAGCGCGAACGCGTCTTGATCAGCGCGCGTCACGTTCCACTTCGCGGCCACCTTCTCGGCCGTCGCGCCCATCGAGGTGTAGACCTCGGGGAACTTCTCCATCAGCTCGGGGTTGGCCGACACCTTGTTGCCGCCCATGGGCACGAGCGTCATCGTCTCGGTGCCGCCGCCGATGCCGACCGAGTAGTGGCCGGCCTGAATGCCCGCAGCGATCTGCGCGATCGACTGCACGCCCGAGGCGCAGAACCGGTTGATGGTCATCGCCGGCACGGTGTCCGGCAGACCGGCGAGCAACGTCGCGATGCGCGCCACGTTCATGCCCTGCTCTGCTTCGGGCATCGCGCAGCCGAGCACCACGTCTTCGATCTGCTCCTTCTTCAGGCCCGGCACACGCTCGATGGCCGCGTTGATGACGTGCGCTGCCATCGTGTCGGGGCGCGTGTCTTTGAGCTCGCCCTTGTTGGCGCGGGTGAACGGCGTACGGGCGGTGCTGGCGATGACGACTCTCTCAGCCATGGAGGATCTCCTTCTTTCTTCAGCAGCAAAGGTAGTGAGGGTTTCTTTCGGTGCAGCGAGAGCGCCTGCCCATTCGGCGGCAGGCGCCCGTCGTCATCGGCTCAGTTGCGCAGCGGCTTGCCCTTCGTGAGCATGTGCTCGATGCGCGCCTGGGTCTTCTCTTCGCCGCACAGCGAGAGGAAGGCCTCGAGCTCGAGCTCGAGCAGCCGCGCTTCGGTGGTGGGCACCGACGCCGAGGTGTCTCCGCCCGTCAGCACGCTCGCGAGTTTGCGGCCGATGAGCCGGTCGTGCTCGCTGATCTGATGGTTGAGCTGCATGTCGTACAGCATCATGTCGATGGTGGCCGCGCCGCTCTTGCCGGGCAGGTAGAACGTCGCTGCGCGCGGCGGGCGGAAGCCTCCCTCGGCCAGACCGATGGCGACGGCCTTGGCGTCGGCGAGCTGGTGGTCGCGCGACATCGAGATGCCGTCCTTCGGGGTGAAGAAGCCGGCCTCCTTCGCCTCTTCGGCGCTGGTCGCGACCTTCGCGGTGCCGATGTTCAAGAACGCCTTCTTGAGGAAGGGCAGCGCGTCCATCTCCTTCGAGCCCTGGTGCATGCCGTACAGGTTGCGGAGCATCTGCAGGTTGCCGCCGCCGCCGGGAATCAGGCCGACGCCGACCTCGACGAGGCCGATGTACGTCTCGGCCGCGGCCTGCACGAAGTTACCCGCCATCGTCAGCTCGGCGCCGCCACCCAGCGTGAGCTGGAACGGCGCGGTCACCACGGGAATCGACGAGTAGCGCAGCCGCTGGTTCGCCTGCTGGAAGCCTCCGACGAGTTTGCGAACGTCTTCCCACTGCCCGTCCTTGATGGCCCAGAGCAGCATCGCGATGTTCGCGCCGGCCGAGAAGTTCGCGCCGTCGTTGCCGACGACGATGCCGCGGTAGTCCTTCTCGGCGACGTCGACGGCCTTGTTCATCATCTCGATGATCAGCGTGTCGATGCTGTTCATCTTGGTGTGCAGCTCGAGCTGCAGCACGCCGTCGCCCATGTCCCAGAGCGTGGCCGACTCGTTGCCGTCGACCTTCTTGTTGCCGCGCTTGAGCACCTCGACGGTGATCTGCCGCGCGATGCGCTCGACCGGCTTCGACGACTTCGTCTTCACGTCCCAGTACGTGTCGTTGAGGCCGTCGCGCCCGTAGAAGCTGGTGCGGCCGCTCTTGAGCATCTCGTCGACCCACGGAGCCACGGCGATGCCGAGCTCCTTCATGCGCTTGACGCCCTTCTCGACGCCGTACGCGTCCCACGTCTCGAACGGGCCGAGGTCCCACGCGAAGCCCCAGCGCATGCCGCGGTCGATGTTCACGTAGTCGTCGGCGATCTCACCGAGGCGGCGCGAGGCGTAGGCCAGCGCATCGAGCGTCACCTGCTCGGCGAACTTGGCGGCCTTGTCGGTGCCGTTCATCACGGTGCGAATGCGCTCGGGCAGCTCTTCGACGTCTTTCGCGGCGCCGAGCGAGTCGAAGCGCACCTTGTTCTGCGCGCGGTACTCGAGGGTCTTCAGGTCGAGCACGAGAATCTCCTTCTCGCCCTCGCCGCCCTTCTGCTTCTTGTAGAAGCCGCCCTGCGTCTTGTCGCCGAGCATCTTCTTCTCGATCATCTTCTCGAGGAACGCGGGCGCCTTGAACGTCTCGCGCGCCTCGTCGTTCGGCAGCGAGTCGTAACAGTTCTTCGTCACGTGGAAGAACGTGTCGAGGCCGACGAGGTCGGCGGTGCGGAAGACGGCCGACGACGGGCGACCCATGGCGGGCCCGAAGATCTTGTCGATCTCTTCGATCGACAGGCCGTGCTGATCCATCAGCTGGAGCGTGCGCATCATCGCGTACGTGCCGATGCGGTTCGCGATGAAGTTCGTCGTGTCCTTCCCGTAGACGATGCCCTTGCCGAGCGTGCGCTCTCCGAAGTCGTGCACGCGCTTCAGAATCGCCGGGTCGGTCTTCTCGCCCGCGACGAGCTCGAGCAGCTTCATGTAGCGAACGGGGTTGAAGAAGTGCGTCACAAGGAAACGCTTCTTGAAGTCGTCGCTGGTGCCCTCGGTCATGCCCTTGATGCTCATGCCCGACGTGTTCGAGCTGACGATGGCGTT
>JAEUJR010000337.1 GCA_016793585.1 Archangium sp. | reverse complement strand
GTGAGCACCACCTTGATGCCCGAGTCGTGCACCAGCTTCGAGAGCAGAAACAGCGGCGCGGGCGCGGTGCGCAGAATCGGCCGCTCGGTGTGGCGAATCACCTTCGGGAAGACGTCGGCGATGTCCTTTCGCGAGACGACGACCTCGGCGTGCTCGGTGCCAAGGCGCTGCACCATCGCGCGTTGGTACGGCGTCTCGTCGTACTCGGCGTCGGCGAAGCGCAGCGAGAAGGTCTTGAAGCCCGACGGCTTGGCGCGGGCCGCCATCGCCGCGACGAGAGAGCTGTCGAGGCCGCCCGAGAGGTAGCTGCCGACGGGAACATCGGCGCGCACCATGCGCAGCTTCGTCGCGTTCTCGAGCGCGCCAGCCAGCGCCTGCGTCGCGTCGTCGAGCGTGCCGTTGAACCGGTACTCCGCGCCGACCGGGTACTTCGCCGACCAGTACGCGACGTCGTGCACGAACCTGCCGTCACGCCACACAGCCACGTGCCCGGGCTCGAGCTCACGCACGCCCTTGAAGACCGACTGCGGGGGCACCACCGTCCAGAACGTGAAGGTCTCGTCGAGGCCGACCGGGTCGATTTCCCGCGAGAACCCGGGAGCCCCCGCGAACAACGACTTCACCTCGCTCGCGAAGAAGAGCCGGCCTTCGTGCTCGAGCATGAAGAGCGGCCGCACGCCGACGCGGTCGCGGGTCAGCACGAAGGTGCGCGTCTTCTCGTCCCACAACGCGACGGCCCACTGCCCGTTCATGCGCTCGAAGGCCGCTTCACCCCACGCTTCCCACGCGTGCACGATGACTTCGGTGTCGCTCTTCGTGCGGAACGTGTGGCCCAGCGCCTCGAGCTCGGCGCGCAGCTCGACGTAGTTGAAGATCTCTCCGTTGAACGAGATCCACAGCGTGCCGTCCTCGTTCGAGAGCGGCTGCTGGCCCGTCGAGAGGTCGATGATGGACAAGCGCGAGTGCGCGAGCCCGCAGTGACGGTCGAGGTACAGGCCGAACTCGTCGGGGCCGCGGTGCTCGAGGGCGCCGGCCATGAACTCCAGCGCGTCTCGCGACGGCGGCGTGGTGGCCGAGAGGTTCAGGATGCCGGCGATGCCGCACATGGCGAGGCGCTCAGCCCTTCTTCTTCTGCACGAAGGCGACGATGTGGTTCACCGCGTCGAGGTTCTCGGGAACCATCTCGGCGTCGTCGACGGTGATGCCGAACTCACCCTCGATGAAGGTGATGACCTCGAGCACGCCGGTCGAGTCGACGATGCCCGCGTCGAGCAGCGAGGCGTCGTCTTTCAGGGTGGCGGGGTCGGCCACGTAGAAGTTCGAGATGATGAACTGCCTGACCTTCTCTTTGATGTCTGACACGTGATGTCTCCGGGGGTCTTCGTTCAGAGCTTCGTCGCGACCACGACGCGAGGCGCGCCGGCGTCGTTGTTGGCGAACCGCACGTTCTCGTACGCCTTCGAGCGCGTGAAGAGCGCGGCCATCTGCTTCTCCTGCCCGAGGCCGAACTCGAACAGCAGGTGGCCCTTCGGCTTCAGCAGGGCGAGCGCATCTTTGATGACGCGCTGGTGAATCGAGAGGCCATACGGGCCTCCGTCGAAGGCCTCGCGCGGTTCGTTCTCGAGCAGCGTCGCGCGGTCAGCCGCGAGCCGGCCCGTCGAGATGTACGGCGGGTTGCAGACGATGACGTCGACCGAGAGCGGCTCCACGACGGCAGCGATGGGCGCGAGCAGGTCACCCTGGAACACGCGCACGCGCTCCGACAGGCCAAGGTGCTGCACGTTCTTCTTCGACAAGTCGAAGCAGCCGTCGGTCAGGTCGCTCGCGAACACCTTCGCCGAAGGCACGTGCACCGCGATGGCGCAGCCGAGGTTGCCCGAGCCGCAGCAGACGTCGATGACGATGGGCGAAGGACCTGCGGCCTTCACGAGCGCCACCGCTTCGCGGCCGAGCAGCTCGGTCTCGGGCCTCGGAATCAGCGCGCCCGGAGCCACCAGCAGGTCGAGCCCCATGAAGGGGAACGTGCCGCGCTGGTACACCTCACGAACGTCGGGCTGGGCCTCACTCATCGCTCGGCGAGCCCCGTCTTCTTGATCTTCCCCGTCGTCGTCTTCGGCAGCTCGTCGAGGAACGCGACCAGCTTGGGCACCATGAAGTTCTCGAGCCGCTTCTGGCACTCCTTCATGATGTCTTTCTCGGTCATGGTGACGCCCTGCTCGAGCACCACGAAGGCCTTCACCGCCTGACCGAGGATCTCGTCGGGCACGCCCACGACCGCGGCTTCCTTCACGCCGGGAATGTTCATGATGGCGCCTTCGACTTCTTTCGGAGCCACCTTCTCACCGCGCGACTTGATGATGTCGTCGCTGCGGCCGACGAAATAGAGGTAGCCCTCTTCGTCGAGGCGGCAGAGGTCGCCCGTGTAGAGCACGAACTCGCCGGGCACCGGGCCGGGCTTGAGCTTCTCGGCGGTGGCTTGCGGCTTCTCCCAGTAGCCCTTCATCACCGTGGCGCCGCGAATGACGAGCTGGCCGACGACGTTCGGGCCGACCTTCTGGTCGTTCTCGTCCACGATCCACAGCTCGGTGTCGGGAATCGCGAGGCCGACGCTGGTGGGCTTGCGGTCGATGTCCTTCGGGGGAAGGTACGTGCAGCGCTTGCACTCGGTGAGGCCGTACATCGAATAGATGCGCGCCTGCGGAAAGAGGTCGCGCAGCATGGTGATGTGCTTCACCGGCAGCGCCGCGGCGGTGTTCGTCACGAACGAGATGGCCGAGAGGTCGAAGTCCTTCAGCTGCTTCATCTCGGCGAGCACCGCGTAGATGGTGGGCACGCCGGGGAAGCCGGTGACCTTCTCGTC
>JAEUJR010000176.1 GCA_016793585.1 Archangium sp. | reverse complement strand
GGCTTCGTGCGCGTCGTCCTTCGCCGAACGTTTGCCGCCGTACCGCGTGACGATGCTGGTGCAGGCGGTGAGGGCGAGCAGGGGAAACAGGAGGAGCCTTCGCATGCGTGCGCGCACCTTACCCAAGTCGTCAGTCACCGGGCGCGTCGCGAGTCAGACGGCCACGGTGCTGCCATGTTCGCCTCAGAGCCCATCAGCGAGATGTTCGAGGCGGTGTGGGCCGCTCCGGCGGAGCTGTCTCGACGGCTCGTGCTCGCCGACGCGTTGATCGAGCAGAACGACCCGCGCGGCGAGTTCATCATGCTGCAGTTCGAGACCTCGGCCCGCGCGCGCAAGCGTTCGCAGAAGCTGCTCGACCGTCACCGCGCGCACTTTCTCGGCCGTCTGCGCGACGTCATCGTGCCGGGCACCGACGTCTGGTCGCACGGCTTCGTCGTCGAGGCGTCGACCACCCTCGTCGGTGGTGACGCTGGCCTGCGCGCCTGGGCGACGGTCGAGCGCCTCGTCGCCAACCTCACCCAGCACGAGCCGAGGGAGCTCGCTTCTCCGAACCTCGTGTCGCTGCGCTCGTTGTCGCTGGTGCCCGAGCCGGTCGATCGCTGGGTTCCGTGGCACGTGCGTGAGGCGCAGAAGGAGAAGGCGCTGCGCGCGGTGCGGCAGTGGCTCGCGAAGGGCCGTCGGGTGGGCGTGCTGCAGCGCGGCCGGGAGTGGACGCGCGACCCGTCTCCAGCGCCGTACTACTGAAGCTCGAGGCGACCGATTCGTCCGTCGGCGCCTCGCACTTCGACCACGTGGCGGCCCTTCAGCTTGAGGCGCGGGTGCTCGACGATGGCCTGACCGAACGCATCGGCCTGACGCCAGGTCGACCAGAAGCCGTCGTCGACGCGGTACGAGATCTCCTGCGTGCCCAGGCCCAGCACGCGCGCGGTCGTGTCTTCGCGCGACGAGAGCCACAGCGCCGCCTCTTCGGCCTTGAACGGGTTCGGGCACGCCTCGGTGCGCGGGTAGAGCCGCGCGTAGATGCCGAGGTGGTTGTACGTCGAGGTGCCGGTGACCTGGCCCACGCCGCGCGCGCGCAGCAGCTGAATTTTGAACGCGAACCCCTGCAGGTCGGGCAGCGTCACCGTGGGGAAGCCCATGGCCAGCTGCGGCTCGGCGAGCGAGAGCAGCGACGGCACCAGGTTCGCCAGCGCGTCGGGCTTCTCGGCCAGCAGCTCGTTGTTCTTCACCGTCACGTTGCGAATGGCGTTGGTGAGGCTGCCGACGACGGGGCGCAGCTGATCGCAGCCCTGCACGTCGAGCGCGAACGGCAGCTTGAGGTCGGCCTGAATCGTGAAGAGCCGCGTCTGCCGGTCTTCGATGAGCGCGTAGACGTCGACCTCGACGGCGGGCCAGTCGAGCAGCAGCAGTGGATCGATCGGCTGCCCATTCATGTCGATGGTGCCTTCGCCGACGACGACGGTGGGCGGGTTCACAGGGCGAATGACGACGCGCAGGGGCACGCTCTTGCCCTCGGTGAAGGTGTTGAGCGACGGGAGCAGCGCCGACAACACGCCCGACTCGAGCTGCGCGACCGTCTCGTTGCCGAGCTCGAGGCACAGGGCGCCCGACTGCTGCACGCGGTAGAGCGTGTCGTCCATCACCTGCTGAGAGAGCGAGAACGCCAGGTCGTAGCCGTTCGCCGGTGCGTCGCGATCGAAGTCGGGCAGCGGCAGCATCACCGGCGCAGGGCGGTTCTTCGGAGCGACACACGCGGCGGGGCGAACTTCACGCACGCCTCCGCGAAGACCAATCGTCGTTCCTTGCGGGCTCGAGGCGGCGAGGCCACCGGCTCCGAACGCGAGCTCGATCTCACTGCCACGCGGCGCGATGCCGGCCAGGGCGGTGCCGACGTCGACGCGCCCTTCGACGCCGATGAGGCCAGGCACGCACTTGCCCGTCGACGAGTCGACGCACTTTCCAGGGCCACCATCTTCCGGAACACACATCGCCGTGATGCCGGCCTGCGTCGACCGGGGGCACATGCCGTTGCTGCACGGCGCGCAGTTGATGTCGGCGAGCGCCTCGTTGAGCTGCTTCTGCAGGGAGTTCGCGAGCTGCCCGATGAGCAGGCTCTTCACGGGCCCGAAGTTGGCGGCCGTGCAGAGCGAACACGAGGCGCCGGCCGGCCGCGCGAGGGTGATGTCGTTCGGGTCGATGCACGCGGGTGGCGCGGTGCTGCCCGAGCAGGTGCTGGTGCCGTCGATGCCGGCGACCTCGAGCGAGAGCAGTCGATCCCACTTCGTGTCGATGGCCAGCTTGATGTTGAGGCCCAGCTCGGTGAACTCGGGCATCGCGCGCGCGGTGTCGAAGTCGACGGTGCACTTGATGCGGCCGCCACCGCCGAGCAGACAGGCGCTGTTGCTGACCGAGCCGATGTGCAGCTGGCCGGTCTGCACGGTCGCGCTCAGGTTCGCCTCGATGATGTCGGGCGACTTGGGTGAGAAGCGCATGCCCGTGATGTTGATGACGACCTCACGCGGCAGGTCGGCCGAGGTGCAGCGCCCGTCCATCAGGCCGCATGACTCGTCGTTGCACAGCAGCGAGCCCTCGTCGGCAATGGCCAGCTGAAGCACGGGAATGCCGAGCAGGCTCGTCGTCTGAATCGAGCACGGCACGGGAACGCGCAAGGTGCCGCCAGGCGCGAGCACCGACAGCACCGTCGCGACGCCGGCGTCGGAGTTCAGGTACGCGAAGCCCTGTTGCGAGACACGAATGGCTCCAGCGGCGTCGAGCTTGGGGCCGGTGTACGTGCCCTGCGGCTGCTGCTGAAACCCCATGCACCCACCACAGCCGCCACCACCCATGCCGCCACACGCCGCGAAGACGGCGAAGAGAACGACCCAGGGCGCACGCTTTCCAGACCGGAGCATGCGCGCGCGTGTAGCAGAGACTCGCGCCGGAGCGCACGGGAGGGCCGGTGCAGGTGCCCCGGAGGCTGCCGCAGCGGGTCACTGAGGCGCCCGAGACAGACTCCACCATCTGATGGGAAGCGGCCCGCAGTCGCGCTACGGGGCCCGCCATGCAGACGACCCAGGTCATCGTGATGACGGGCTGTGCGAGTGGCATCGCTCGCCACCTGACGAAGGCGCTCTCGACCGCCTACCGCATCGTCGCCACCGACGTGAACGTGACGGGCCTCGAGCAGGCCGCGAAAGACGACGGCTGGAACCTCGAGCAGGTGAAGACGCTCAAGCTCGACGTGCGCAACGCCGGTGAGTGGGAGGAGTGCCTTCGCGTCGCGCTCGCGCACTTCGGCCGCGTCGACGTGTTGATGAACGTCGCGGGCTACCTGAAGCCGGGC
>JAEUJR010000280.1 GCA_016793585.1 Archangium sp. | reverse complement strand
TCAGCGCGCGCTCATCGAAGATCGCCTCAAGGCCGGCAAGCTGAAGGGCCTCGTCGCGACCAGCTCCCTCGAGCTCGGCATCGACATGGGCGCGATCGATCTCGTCGTGCAGATCGAAGCGCCGCCGTCGGTCGCCTCGGGCATGCAGCGCGTCGGCCGTGCAGGTCACCAGGTCGGCGCCTCGAGTGAAGGCATCGTCTTCCCCAAGTTCCGCGGAGACCTCGTCGCCTGCGCCGCCCTCTCACGCGCGATGCAGGACGGCGCGGTCGAGAGCACACGCTACCCACGCAACCCGCTCGACCTGCTCGCGCAGCAAGTCGTCGCGATGGTCGCCGTCGACACGTGGAAGGTCGATGAGCTGTTCGAGCTCATTCGCGGCGCCGCGCCGTTCTCGGAGCTGTCGCGTCCCCTCTTCGAAGGCGTGCTCGACCTGCTCTCGGGCCGCTACCCGAGCGACGAGTTCGCCGAGCTCAAACCACGCATCACGTGGGACCGGCTCTCGAACACCGTCACCGGCCGCGACGGCGCCAAACGAGTCGCCATCGTGAACGGCGGCACCATTCCCGATCGTGGGCTCTACGGCGTGTTCCTCGCCGGAGCAGCGAAAGGCCAGGCGCGCGTCGGTGAGCTCGACGAAGAGATGGTCTTCGAGTCGCGCACCGGAGAGACCTTCGTGCTCGGCGCGTCGACCTGGCGCATCGAGGAGATCACCTTCGACAAGGTCATCGTCTCTGCCGCGCCCGGTGAGCCGGGGAAGATGCCGTTCTGGAGAGGCGACCAGACCGCGCGCCCGCTCGAGTTCGGTCGCCGCATCGGTGGTCTCATTCGGGAGCTGCGCGCCACGCCACGCGCCAACGCCACCGACCTGCTCATCTCGCGCCACGGCCTCACCGAGATCGCCGCGAAGAACCTGCTCACCTACCTCGCCGACCAACACGATCAGGCCGCGGTGCCTGACGATCGCTCCATCGTCATCGAGCGCGGGCGAGACGAACTGGGAGACTGGCGCGTCTGCGTGCTGTCTCCGCTCGGAGGGCAGATTCTCGCGCCGTGGTCGATGGCCGTGCAGGCGCTCGCGCGCGAAGAGCTCGGCCTCGACGTCGAGACGATGTGGGCCAACGATGGCTTCGTCGTGCGCTGGCCTGAGAGCGACGCAATCCCCGACGTGAAGTACCTGCTGCCGAAGTCGAGCGACGTCGAACGGCTCGTCATCTCGCAGCTCTCGCAGACGCCGCTCTTCGCCGCGCGCTTCCGTGAGATCGCCAGCCGCGCGTTGCTGCTCCCTCGAAAACGGCCCGGTCAGCGAACGCCCCTGTGGCAGCTGCGCAAGAAGGCGCAGGACCTGATGAGCGCGGCGGCGCAGTACCCGTCGTTTCCGATGATCCTCGAGACGTACCGCGAGTGTCTGCGCGACGTGTTCGACATGCCGGCGCTCATCGAGACGCTCAAAGACATCGAGCGGCGCACCGTCACCGTCACCACCGCCGAGCCGAAGACGCCCAGTCCTTTCGCGTCGTCACTCCTCTTCGGCTACGTCGCGAACTTCCTCTACGAGGGTGACGCGCCGCTCGCCGAACGCCGCGCGCAGGCGCTCACCATCGACACGCTCCAGTTGAAGGAGCTGATGGGTGAAGCCGAGCTGCGCGAATTGCTCGACGCCGATGCGCTGCTCGAGCTCGAAGCGTTCCTGCAGCACACGGAAGAGCGCGGCCGCGCCCGCAAGATGGATGGGTTGCACGATCTGCTGCTCCGCCTCGGCGACTTGAATCAGCACGAGCTCGAGCGGCGGTGTGAGCCAGGCATCGCCAACACCATCGACGAGCTGCAGCGTGCCCGCCGTGTCATTCGCGTCTCCATCGCGGGAGAGCACCGCTTTCTGCCCGTCGAGTACGCGAGCCGATATCGCGACGCGCTCGGCGTTCCCTTGCCGGCCGGGCTGCCCGAGGCGTTCCTCGCGGCGAGCACCGACGCGCTACAAGAGGTGTTGCTCCGCTACGCGCGCACGCACGCGCCGTTCACAACGTCAGAGGTCTGCACGCGCTTCGGGCTCTCGACCCGCGTCGTCGACGAGAAGCTCAAGGCGCTCACGCTCGCGGGAAAGCTCGTCGAGGGTGCCTTCCGGCCCGGCGGCACACAGCGCGAGTGGTGCGACCCCGAAGTGCTCCGCAGCCTTCGTCGCAAGTCGCTCGCCCGACTGCGGAAAGAGATCGAACCGGTCGAGCCCGACGTGCTCACGCGCATGCTCGGCGGCTGGCAGGGCGTCACGAAGAAGCGGCGCGGCCTCGATGCGCTGCTCGATTGTGTCGAGAAGCTGCAAGGCCTTCCGCTCCCCGCGTCGTTGCTCGAGCGCGAAGTGCTGCCCGCGCGACTCGAGCAGTACCTGCCATCGGATCTCGACGCGCTCGCGGCTGCTGGAGAAGTCGTGTGGGTCGGCGTCGAGCCACTCGGAGAGAAAGACGGCCGCGTCGCGCTGTACCTCACCGACCATCTGCCAAAGCTCTACCGTCCGCCCGTCATCGACGTCGCCGCGTTGCCCGAGAAGGAGCGCAAGCTGCTCCAGCACCTCGAGAAGCACGGCGCGTCGTTCTTCGCGGCGCTCCAGCAGGCGGTGGGCGGTGGCTTTCCGCAAGAGACGGTCGACGCGTTGTGGAGCCTCGTCTGGAAGGGCCTCGTCACCAACGACGGCTTCTTCGGCCTGCGTGAAGTGACGCGCCCGGTGGACAAGCGCATGCGTCGCGCCCTCGTCGATGGCCGCGCGTCGTTCCGCAGTCGTCGCAACGCGCCAGCCTCTGCGGAAGGCCGCTGGAGCCTCGTCTCGTCACGCTTCGTCGCGCCCGGCGTCACGTCACCGACCGAGTGGGCGCACGCGACCGCGCAACAACTGCTCACCCGCTATGGCGTCGTCACCCGAGAGGTCGCGCTCGCAGAAGACGTGCCCGGTGGGTTCACCTCGCTGCACGAGGTCTTCCGCACGCTCGAAGAATCAGGCCGGGTGCGGCGCGGCTACTTCGTCAGCGGTGTCGGCGCGATGCAGTTCGCGTTGCCGCCCGTGCTCGATCTGCTCCGCGCGGCGCGAAACAAGGCGGAGCAGTCAGACGTGCTGACGCTGTCGGCGATCGACCCCGCGAATCCCTACGGCGCGTTGTTGCCCTGGCCGCCCCTCGACGAACCCGAGGCGACGAAGCGGCTGGCGCCAATGCGCATGACGGGCGCGAGCGTGGTTCTGGTCGATGGCAGGTTGGGCGCGTGGCTCTCTCGTGGTGGAAGACAGGCGCTCGTGTGGTTGCCCGCTGGAGAACCAGAACGAACCCGCACCGCCGACGCCGTCGCCGATCGCCTCGCCCAGCTCGCGCGCAAGGCCGTGGAGCGCAAAGACGGCATGCTGCTCGGTGAAGTGAATGGCGTGCCCGCGCACGACTCGCTGCTCGCCGAAGCCCTCGAGCGGGCCGGCTTCACGCGAACGTCGAGCGGGTTTCAGATGCGCCGCTACCAGCGCGGAGCCCCGAAGCCGATCGCCGGAAAGAGCGCGCTGCAGGCCGAGATCGACGCCGAGCTGGCCGAGGTCATGGGCGACGACTCCGAAGAGGAGTGAGTCACTGGCTCCAGTCTTCGAAGCGCAGGCCCTTCACTCGACCGAACTCGCGAACGTTGTTGGTGACGAGCACTGCACCCACCGCAGCGGCATGCGCGGCGATGATGGTGTCGAGCGCACCGATGGGCCGGCCGACCTTCTCGAGATGCGTTCGAATGCGCGCGTAGTGAACGGCGATCTCGGGCGGAAACTCGAGCACGGGCACCGCACGAAGAAACTCCGCCACCCTGGTCGCGAGGTCTGCCGGCGCACCGGCCTTCTCGACGCCGAACTGAAGCTCCAACTCCGTCACCACGCTGATGCCGACCTTCGTTCGCGGGTGTCGCGCCAGCTTCGTCAGCACGTGCGGGTGCGTTCCTTTGATGACGAACGACGCGATGTTCGTGTCCAGCAGGTAGCGATCTCTCACGTGAGCGGATTCCCCCGCTCCGGCTTCTTGGTGCGATCGCCCAGGTCGAGCCGCTCGTCTCGTTCGATCGCCCGGAAGAACTCGAGGAACCTCACCGACCAGCCGTTCTCGTCCGTCTCTTCTTCGACGGGCTCGAGCACGAGGTTTCGGCCCTCACGATGAATACGAACCTCACGGCACGAGAGGCGGTACTCCTGGGGAATCCGAATCGCCTGACTCCTGCCCGACCAGAAGACCTTCGCCATCGCGTCAGTCGGCTTCTTCGTCATGCGCCGACCCTGTCATATCTCACCGAGATATGACAACCCACCCCATCAGAACCGCATGAATGCTGCATCGCACAACGCATTGCGCAATGGGACCGGCCGCATTATTGCTGCGCCGCAACATCACCTCCGCGGAGTTCACGTGCGCACTGGCATCGACGGGTTGGGGCTCGCAGTTCCTTCGTTGTGCATCGATCTCGAGACGCTGGCGAAGGCTCGTGGCGTCGCTCCAGCAAAGTACCTCGACGGCCTCGGCACCTGGCGCATGGGCATCGCCCCCATCGACGAAGACACGGTGACGCTCGCGGCCCGCGCTGGCCACATGGCGCTCGAGTCGACGGGCACGCGTGAAGACGAGATCGGTCTGCTCATCGTCGGCACCGAGACCGCGGTCGATCACTCCAAGCCCGTCGCGTCGTTCGTGCAGGGGCTGCTCGGCATCGGCCGCAACTGTCGCGTCTTCGAGACCAAACACGCCTGCTACGGCGGCACCGCGGGCCTCATGATGGCGCTCGACTGGATTCGGTCTGGCAGCGCGCGCGGGAAGAAGGCGCTGGTCGTCTGCTCCGACATCGCGCGCTACGGCCTGAAGACCGCTGGTGAACCGACCCAGGGAGCCGGCGCCGTCGCGCTCGTCGTCTCCGAGAACCCGCGCCTCGTCGAGCTCGACCCTTCGCAATCGGGCCAGTACGCCATCGACGTTCACGATTTCTGGCGGCCGCTCTACTCGAAGGACGCGCACGTCGACGGTCACTACTCGGTGCAGTGCTACCTCGATGCGTTGAGCGGCGCGTACCGGCACTTCCAGCAGCTCGTGCCCGGCGTGCGTGCGAGCGACTGCGCCGCGCTCGCGTACCACGTGCCCTACGGGAAGATGGCGCGAAAGGCCCACCGCCAGGTGCGCGCGATGGACGGTGACGAGACGCCCGACGCGTCGTTCGACGTGCAGGTCGGAGCCTCGCTCGTGCTGCCCGCGCAGGTCGGAAACATCTACACGGGCTCGCTCTATCTCGCGCTCGCGTCGCTGCTCGCCACCTCGGTGAAGAACCTCGATGGGCAACAGCTCGGGCTCTTCAGCTACGGCAGCGGCTCGTGCGCCGAGTTCTTCGTCGGCGCCGTGGTGCCCGGAGCCCAGGAGCGCGTTCACGCCCTCGGGCTTCAGGCCATGCTCGATCGCCGCCGCGTGCTCTCGTTCGACGAGTACGAGCAGGTGATGAAGTCACGCGAAGAGCTCGACGTGCGGCCCATCGAACAGGCCGTCGCCGACGACTTCCGCTTCCTCGGGGTCGACGCGCACCGCCGCACGTACGTCTCGCCCGAGGCGTAAGGGCCGCCGGCGTCGTCGTGCCAGCGGCCCCATCGCTGCATCGAGTGGCTACTGCGCGACGCAGGTGCCCAGGACACGACACGAGAACGAGCCGAAGCCTCCGCCCGGACACGTCATGGTGATGTTCGTCGGCTGCCCCGGTACGACTGAACACGTGCCGGAGAGGTTCCCGCCCGTTGGCTGTGCGCCGAAGATGCCATTCGTTTGGAAGCCGGCCGGGCACCCGAACTGAGAGGGCTCCACGATGCTGACCGAGAACGTCTCGGTTGGCGGAGGACCAATGCCACACGATTTGTTCGCGGAAGCCGTCGACCAGTGCAGGGAGCACGTCGTCGTGGCCAGGAAGTTCGTGTCGCGACAGTCATCGCCGGCGCAGTTGTTCGTGAGGCGAGTGCCTGCGGGCGGCGTGGCCCCTGCACAAACGCCACGCGACGAGTCGACGCAGTACTGGTCGCCGTCCTGGTCGGTGCGAACGGTCAAGATCTGATAGCGGCTCGAGTTGTTGTCATCGCAGTCCGTTCCGGTGTTGCAGCTCGCCGCGACCCGGAAACCGACAGGTGGCGAAGAGCCGATACACGACACCATGGGCCCGGTGCCGCAGAAGCCATCGCCGTCCTGGTCCGCAGCGATGACGACGTTCTGAAATACCGCGGCGTTCGTGTCAGCGCAGTCCGAGAAGCGCTGACAGCTCGAGGAGAAGCGGTACCCGGCCGGAGGCGCCGCCCCGATGCAACTCGTCACGGAGCCGACACAGGACTGGTCGCCGTCGGCGTCCACCGAGACCATCGCCTGTTGGAACGTGGCGGGGTTTCCATCGGCACAATCGTCTGGCCCCACACGGCACGAGGCCGTGAACTGACGCTGAGCGTTCGGCGTGACGCCGACGCATTCATCGACTGCCGGGCCTGTACAGGTGGAGTCGCCGTCGACGTCGACACGAGAAGAAACGAGTTGGTATCGGAGTGCCGAAGCATCATCGCAATCGACTCCAAACGAGGCGCTCGGCGCGACCAGCCCTGGGGGACAGAAGCCAGCCGCTGCGCGGGCCGCATCGGGGCAGTAGTCGAGCGTCGAGGTTCCAGCGCGATACCGATCGTTGTCGACGTCACTGCTGCAGGCGACGAGGGCCCTGCAAGCGCCTCCACACAGCGCCTGGCCAGCCGGGCAACTGCACGAGCCTGCGGAGCAGAGCTGACCGCTGAACGGGCACAGGTTCGGGCCCGCTTCGTCCGCCGCGCCGTCGCAGTCATCGTCGAGCAGGTTGCACACCTCTGTCGTCGGAGGATTGGGCGTGGCGCTGCAGGTCACTGCTCCGTTCGCGCAGACCTCGGTTCCAGCGTTGCGGCACACGCCGATGCCGACAGCGCACGCTCCGCCCAACACGACGCACGCCGAGCCGCACACCTGTTGACCCGCGGGGCAGCTGCAGGTGCCTGCCGCGCAGGTCTGCCCCGAAGCCGGGCACAGACCCGCGCCGGGTTCGTCGGTCGTTCCGTCGCAGTCATCGTCGATGGCGTTGCAGACCTCGACTCCGGGTTGGGCGGGCGTGGCGTTGCAGACGACGGCCGCGGCTGCGCACACGTTCACGCCGCTGCGCCGGCACGCGCCAACGCCAGCCGCGCACGAGCCACCGAGCGTTCGACACGAAGCGCCGCACACCGATTGCCCCGCAGGACAGGTGCACGCGCCGCTCACGCACGACTGGCCAGCGATCGACATGCAGAGGTTGCTCGTCTCGTCGACGAGGCCGTTGCAGTCGTCATCGACGCCGTTGCACTGCTCGACCGAGGGCACGCCAGCATCGACGGGACAGAAGAGCTGGGCCGCCATGCACACGTCGGTGGAGCTCCTTCGACACGCGCCAACGCCGACCGAGCAGCTCAAGCCGACCTGGCCGCCATCGACCGGCGCGCCGCCATCGAAGCGAGGAAGGTCATCGATGAGCGCGTTGCAGTCGTCGTCGAGGCCGTTGCAGCGCTCGACGCCGATCGGCGCGTCGCAGTCCGTGAAGCGCGCTCCGCCATCGAACGCGACGCACACCTGAACGCCACGACCCGAACAACACGGCTGCGTCGAGCCGATGGTGAGACACTGACAGCCCTCGTTGACGCGACCGTCGCAGTTCTCATCGACGAGGAGCGCGTCGCACACTTCGAGCGCATCGGGGTTCACGAGCGGCGAGGCGTCGTCGCAGTCGGTTCCGGCGTTCACGGTGCCTGCCAACGCCACGCAGCTCTCGACGGGCGGCGAGACGCTCGCGGGAGCGCCGAAGCCGTCATGGTCTGCGTCGCGATACCAGAGCGAGGGCGTGCATGAGCCGGCATCGACCGGCGCGACGCCTCCGGCTGAGCCGCCGCCCGATTCACCACCCGCGCTCCCTCCGCCCAGCGGTTCGCCGCCCGCCGCCCCCCCACCGAGCGACTCGCCACCCGCTGCACCACCGCCGCTCGATTCGCCACCCGCAGCGCCTCCACCGAGAGACTCGCCACCCGCCGAACCCCCACCCGCGCTCCCTGCCGTACCGCCAGCAGCGACGCCGCCAGCGCTCGACGACGAATGCGTCGAACCGGCGTCACGGCCACTGCGAAGAATGCAGAGGTTGGTGGCGCTGTCGCACGACGACGACGCAGGGCATTGCGTGTCGCACGTCCTTGCACCTCCGTCACAAGCGACGACACACAACGAGACACTCAGGACGACTGATCTGAACATGCGGGGCTCCTCGGGTTGAGCGCCCGCCGCTCATCAAGAGACATGCCCGGGCCAACTGGCCTGCGTTCTTCGAAATGACCGAAGTCGAGATCCCTCTGCTCGGACGAACGTCGTCCCTCGAGACGATCACGCGCTCGTCGGTGGATCTTTCGGCGCGTCGGCCGACGGATTCTTCGGCTCGTCGAACGACGCATCGAGCAGTGACGGCATGGGGGGCATCGACGCCAGCTCGCGCTCGAGCTGAAACCGCC
>JAEUJR010000265.1 GCA_016793585.1 Archangium sp. | reverse complement strand
TCGAAGCGCAGCCGCGTGTGCCCTGACGAGCCGCTCGTCGTCGATGGCCGGGGCACGCTCGTTCTCTTCGACCCCATCGAGGCGGTCTTCACCGTCGACGAGCCCGAGAGCCCTGCGCCGACGCGTGAGGGCACGGCGTGGTTGTGGCAGCTCGACGGCCACCTCACCGTTCGCACCAACGAGTGCGTCGACACGTTCGCGTTCATCACCGACGAGTGACTGGTCGGGCTCGCAGACGGCCAGGGTTCGACCGCTGAATCACCCAGTCTGCTTGGCGACGGCGGCGGCTCCTGCCTTCGCGGCGGCTTCGTCGAGGTAGCGCGGTGCTTCGGCGAACGAGAGGTCGTCCTTGAAGCGGTACAGGCGCGGCATGCCCGTGGGGATGTTGAGCTCGACGATGTCGTTGTCGGAGATGTGCTCGAGGTACTTCACGAGCGCGCGCAGCGAGTTGCCGTGCGCGACGATGACGACGCTCTGGCCGGCTCGGAGCTGCGGCACCACGAAGTCGTGCCAGTACGGCAGCACGCGGGCGACGACGTCTTTGAGGCACTCCGAGGTGGGCAGCGCGTCGGGCGCCATCGCGCGGTAGCGCTTGTCGTTGCCCGGGTGGAACTCGTGCCCCGGCTTCACGGCCGGCGGCGGCACGTCGTAGCTGCGCCGCCAGAGCTGCACCTGCTCCTTGCCGAACTGGTTCACCATCTCGACCTTGTCCTTGCCCTGCAGGTCGCCGTAGTGCCGCTCATTGAGGCGCCACGTGCGGTTCACCGGCAGCCACACCTGCCCGAGCTCTTGCAGCGCGAGGTTCGCCGTTCGCACCGCGCGCGAGAGCAGCGACGTGTGGCCCGTGTCGAACCAGAGGCCCTCTTTCTTCATCAAGGCTCCGGCGTTGCGCGCTTCGGCTTCGCCCTGGGCCGTCAGGTCGACGTCGACCCAACCGGTGAAGAGGTTCTTCTCGTTCCAGCTGCTCTGTCCGTGACGCACGATGCACAGGGTCGATGGCATGGAGGCGTTGTAGCAGCTTCGTGTAATGCCCTGCGCTCCTTCGCCACTTGTCATGGCGCAAGGTTCACCCTCTCTGGAGTGCCCATGTCGAACGAGACCGTTCAGCGAGAACTCACCGAGCTGCGAGCCGAGCTCGAGCAGCTGCGAGCGAAGGTCGACCGCGCGCCTCGACGCCGCTGGGGGTGGCCGGCGCTTGGCGTCGTGTTGATCAGCAGCTTCGCCTGGGCGCAGCTCGTCACCTTCAACGCCGACGAGCCGGCCTACGCGAGCGCGGTGAACGGCAACTTCAACCAGCTGAAGACGTGGCTCGAGCAGAAGGTGGGCACGGTCGGCACGAACACCATCACGACGGGGCAGGTCGTCATCGGCGCGGCGACGAACCAGACGACGTTGTCGGTGAACGCGACGGGCCAGCTTCAGGCGACGGGCGGCCTCGCGCTGCCCGACGGCACGGGCATCACCTCGACACGGTTTGGAGTCGCCGCGCCCGTCATCACCGCCACCACCGCGAACTTCGCGCCCGGCTTTCTCGAGGGCACCTTCCTCGACGCGGGCGGCACCATCGTCATCATGGCGTCGGCCAGCGGCTTCTGCGCGGCGTCGGGGCGCATCACGATGCAGGTGAAGGTCGACGGCACGACGGTGGGGTCGATGCGGTTGACCTGCAACGTCATCAACCAGCACATGGCGTTTCCCGCGGCGTTCATTCGGTTGAACCGCAACGTGCTGTCAGCGCCGGGCTTCAACCCGCCCGTCACCCGCACGGTTCGGCTCGAGCCGATCAACTGCACGACGGGCTGCGCGCCCGGGCTCGTCACCACGATTGCCGACCTGAACGACTTCGGAGAGGTCACGGTGTTGCGCCTGCCGACGCCGTGAGCTGTCGGTAGAGTCGCTGGAACGTTCAGCTCATCGGCGGCCGAGACTCACCACTCGTGCGTGACACGCGCGACGGAGCCGCAAGGCAGACACACGGCTGAGGGCACGCCGGTGTTGCGCCGCGTTCGTCCTGCGGAGGCGCGCAGAATCGCCGCGCCTTCCTTCTCGTCGCACGCGAGGCACTCGTTCACTCCGCCATCGGCCAGGTGGTACGCGGCGTCGAGCAGGGTGAAGCACGTGCCGAGACATTTTCCGCGCGTGAAGCGGGTGCTGTAGCCCCAGATGCGGGCGCAGGCGGGCGTGAAGCCGAGCTCCTGAAGGCAGGTGACGTTCGCTTCGAGCCCGGCCGCGACGGTCTTCACGCCGCAGTCCTGTACACGGCGGCCGAGGTCGGCTTCACGGCCGAACACCGCGAGGTCGGCGAGGGTCGAGCACGCGCCGCACGGGTCGAGGTGCGTGACCTTGCCTCCAGCCGCCGTCGCTTCCGTCTGCGTCGCGTGGGTCTTCAGCCGGTAGGTCTTCGCGCCTTCGTCGACGACGTGCACCGCGCAGACGCCTTCGACGCGCGCGGGGGCAGGTTGTGAGAACGGGTCGACGCTCACGTCGGGAGGCGTGTCGAGCAATGTCCACTGCGTCAGGCGCTCGAGTCGGTCAGGCGTGAACTCGGTTGGCGTGAAGGAGTCGGCGCCACAACCGCACGAGGGCCGGCACTGGGAATCGGTGAGCCCGCTCTGGGTGACGATGCGGCCGAACATGGGCGCGCTGCAGGTCATCTCGGTGGTGGTGGCCGTGCGCGTGCCACAGGCAACGAGCATGAAGGCGAAGAGGACGATGACGCGCACCGGGCGCTGATAGTGGAGCCGGGCCGGTTCGCGAAGCCTGACGACTGTCACAGTGCGTCGCGCGGGTTTCAGACCCCGCGAGTGCTTCATCTCGCGGTCGGTGAAGTGCGCGATTCCCTCTTGAGGCGCCGACGGCTCCCTGACGCCGGCGTGCTCGGGAGCGACGCGCGTCGTTCGAGGGAGCACGCGCTGGTCTCCGCTCGAACGACCTCGGGCACAGCGAGCGTGGTCTTGCCGTTCGACGCCTGCTTCTTCGCAAACTCGACGAGGGAGCTCGCTCAACTTCCTGGCTCGAGACCGACGTCGAAGACGCCACCGAACTCAGCGCTGGCTCGACGGGCGGTTGCGTTCAGTCGACGACCAGCACCACACCTGCTCCCAGCAACGTCGACGGCGCGAAGCCGAACATGCGGCGGAAGGTGCGGGTGAAGTGGGCCGCGTCAGAGAAGCCGGCTTCGTGGGCTGCCTCGGTGAGCGTGAACCGACGGCAGAGCGCCTTCGCGACGAGTCGCATCTGCAGCCACCAACGCACGCGTACGAGGGGAACGCCGAGGTGGTCGAGCACGAGGTGACGAAGCCGCGATTCCGAGAGTCCCACGGTGCGCGCGAGTGACGCGGTGGTGAGTGACGGGTCGCTCCGAAGTGCTGCAACACAGCGCCGCACGCGTCGATCGACCGTCTGCTGCGCATCGGGCTCGACGTACGAGAAGGTGACTGACGCTCCGGGCGGACCCGTGACCTCGTGCAGCACGCCGGCGGGAATCACGACGCGTCCACGCCGGCGGGTTCGCTTCAGGGTGACCGTCACGCCGTCGGTTGCCTCGACGATGCAGGTGACGCCACACGCGTGCCGACCGACGCCCAGCAGTGGACCTTCGTAGTGCGCCGAGTTCGCTCCGACTCGAAGAATGGGGCGGCTCCGTTTCGTCACGGGCTTCATCTTGCCTCGCGACGGCGGTGAGCAGCGACGCTTTGGCAGCGAGGCTCTGAGAGCGCGAGGGGTGGCAGAGGGCGACCTTCACCACTGCTCACCCAGCGGCAGCAGCTCCAACGCTGGCGCGAGTTCCAGCCGTTGCGTTCAAGCCCTTCGCGCCGACCGAGAGCACGGTGCGCTCATGCTCTTCCGACTGCTGGTCCTCTCCGTCGCCCTGCTCAACCTCGTACCGCTCGTCGTGGCCATCGCTCCTCGCTTCAGTACGACGCTCTACGGACTTCCGCTCGACCAACCCGTGCTCGAGATCGTGATGCGACATCGCGCCGTGCTGCTCGGCTGCGTCGGCATGGGTCTCGGGCTCGCTGCGTTTCGTGAGGAGTGGTGGTGGCCGGCTCTCTCGTTCGCGCTCGTGAGCAAGCTCTCGTTCCTTGCGCTGTGTCTCTTGCACGTGAACGAGCTGGGACCGCTTCGTCGCGTCGCGAGCTCCGACCTCATCGCGTTGCTCGTGCTCGGAGTCGCCGCGTACGTCAGGCGTTGACCTTCGGCATCACCTTGTCGAGCACCACCGTGAACAGCGCCACACCCGCGCACCCGATGACGTTGTACCAGAGGAAGCCGATGTCACTCGCGAGCCAGGTCACGATGACGACCGCCTGCGCGAGCACGACCGCGAGGAACACCGGCGTCCCGCGCGCCGCCTTGAAGAAGAACCCGACGAGAAAGACGCCCAGCATCGGCCCGTAGAAGATCGACCCGAGAATGTTCACGGCCTGAATCAGGTTGTCGACCTGCGACGCGAACGCCGCAAACGCCATCGCCACCACGCCCCACATCACCGTGAAGCCCTTGCCCGCGCGCACGCTCTCGACGTCGGTGGCCTTCGGCTTCCACGTGCGCCGGTAGAAGTCGACGACCGTCGTGGTGCCCAGCGCGTTGAGCGCGCTCGCCGTCGCCGACATCGCTGCGCAGAGAATCACCGCGAGCAACAGCCCCACGAGCCCGGGTGGAAAACGCGTCATCACGAAGGTGAGGAACACGTAGTCAGCGTCTTTCACGTTGGCGCGCGGGCTCACCTCCTTCACGAGCTTGCGCGCGTCGGCTCGCACGGTGCGCGCCTCGGCCTCGAGCGCCCGCAGCTGCGTCACCGTCGCCTCATCGTGCCGGTCGAGCCACGTGTCGAGCAGCGCGCGCTTCTGCGTGAAGAGCGTCTGGTGCTTCTGCTCGAGCTCCCTCAGCTCCGGCGCCCGCGCAGACGCCCGCACCGTCTCGAGCTCGGGCGCGTTGAAGAACACCGGCGGCGCCTGGAACTGGAACGCCACGAACACGAAC
>JAEUJR010000168.1 GCA_016793585.1 Archangium sp. | reverse complement strand
TGCCGATGAGGAAGACGAGGCTCGGGTATTCGTCGGCGGAGTCTCCGAGAGCATCGATGTCGGGTGGCTGCACCGGGTCGTGCCGTAGGGTGATGACGACGAGCTTCTCGGCGCCTGCCCGAATCGCCGGAGCGATGGGCGTGTTGAAGCGCAGGCCACCGTCGGCGAAGTACGAGCGGCCGATGCGCCGCGCGGGGAAGAGCGCCGGAATCGCCGCAGAGGCGAGCACGTGCTCGGCGTCGATGCGCGTCTTGCGCACCACCCGGCGCGGGTGCCGCATGGGCTTGAACTCGGCGTTCGGCGCGAGCTCGGCGAACATCGTCGTCGCGCCAGTGCCGATGTGCAGCGCGGCCACGACGAAGGCGCGGAGCCGGCCCTCGTTCACATTGTCGTGCAGCTGCGCCCAGTCGACGGCCGCAGCGACGATGTCTTCGAGCGCGCGCGGGTTGAGCACCGAGCGGCCGAAGCGGTCAGCGGGCCCGTCTTCGTCGCGCGTCTTCGGCGCCTTGCGCAGAAAACGAAGTGGGCTCGTCCACCCCACGAGGCCGAGCAGGTCGACGCGCAGGTGGTGTCGCAGCTCGAGCGAGCGCCACAAGGTGACGAGCGCGTCGACGCGGTGGTCGTGCATGTGCGCGTTGGCGGCCATCCACGCGCCGTTGATGGCGCCGACCGAGGTGCCCGCGATGACCTGGTACAGCCCGCGTGAGTCACTCGAACGGCCGAGCGCTTCGCAGACGCCCTTGAGCACACCGGCTTCGTAGGCACCGCGCGCGCCGCCGCCCGACAACACCAGCCCGACGTTCTTCATGCGGCTTGAGTGTCGAGGAGTTGCCGGCTCGTCGCCAGAAAGCCGTTCACCGCGCGCGGTGCCGCCCGATGAGCAGCCCGAGCTTGAGCTGGCCGATGGTCGAGATGGCGCCCGTCTGCGCGGCCGACAGACCCATGCCGCTGAGGCCGATGACGGGCACGACGAACCCGACCTCGGGCATCAGCCCGAACGTGTTGGTGAGTTGAAACGCGACGCCGACGGTCGCGCCGGGTGCGAGCACCACGCTGCCCATCGCCTCGAGGGTTCCGTACGCCATCAGGCGCGGGCCGAGCACCAGCTCGTGCTCGCCGAACTTGAAGCCGATGAGCACGGGCAGCGCGCCGTGGAGCACCTTCGCGATGGAGCCATTCACCGGCAACACCGTGCCGCCGAATGACGGCGCGAGCGAGATGGCGAGGCGTGGCGCACCGGGAGTCGTCAACAACACCTTGGCTTGCACCTCGGCCCAGGGCACGCCGACCCGAACGCCGAGGTCGACGCGTTCACTGACCCCGATGCGCAACGACGCATCGACGTGCGGGAGCGGCGCGGCGCCACGCTGGCCGGCATACACCTGCGCGCCGGGCTCGAGCCCGACCTCGAGGTTGCCCGTACCGAGGGTGTCGGCGCGCTGCACCGAGCCAACCGAAGCACAGCCCGCGAAGGCAACGCTGAACCAGGCGGCGCGAAGGGCGTTCACCCGGCGCACCTTCGGCGAGCCCCGTGGCGACTTCATCGCTCACCGCGTCAGGGGCCGACGTCGCTTCAGCGCCCGTAGGCCGTGTCGAAGAGTTCGGTCACGCGCTGTACGTACTCGGGGTTGAAGCCCTCTTTGCAGTCGTTGTTCGACGGGCTCGTGAGGTCGGTGCACGGAACGTTGCTGTGCGTCGCACCGGGCACGAGCCACAACGAGCGAGGGCTCGCGTGCCCATCAGAGAGGTCGAACACCTTCTGCGAGTACTTCGGCTGCACGAAGTCGTCGGCGGTGCCGTGCATCACCAGCAGCGCGCCCGTGTGTTTCTGCACGTTGGCGTTGTTGTCCATCGAGGCGTCGAACAGCCACTCCGACGGAGCGTCGACCGCGAGCGAGTCGTTCACGAAGTCCTGCAGGGCGCCGATGGTGCTCTCGAGCGCGAGGGCCCTGGGGCTGCGTGTCGCCGCCGAGCCCAGACACAGTGCCGTCCCCAGCGAGCGGCCGTAGAGCCCGACGTTGTCTGCTCCGCCCATGCGCGTCTCGAACCAGGCGCGCGCGACGTCGACGTCGGCCGCGATGCCCTTCTCGGTCGCCTTGCCTTGCGTGTCGCCGAAGCCGCGAGGGTCGAAGACCGCGACCGTGTAGCCGAGCCGCCAGAGCGCTTCGGCGCGGGCGTGGGTGTTGCCAATCCACGAAGACTGGCCGTGGCAGTAGAGCAACCCGATGCGGTTGCGGCGCGGGTCGCCCTGGTCGCCTTCGCCGCCGTCGTGGCCTGCGACGTAGAGCGTGACCTTCACGCCGTCGGCGCTCTCGAGGTCGTCTCTGTACTCACGCAGCCGCGGGGGCACTGTCGACTTCGCGAACCGGTCTTCGCCTCGCGACGGGCGCGCGCTGAAGACGAAGAAGTCGAGGTTGAGACAACCCGAGCCGAACACGAGGAGCGACATCAGCATCACGGAACGCATCAGTTCGCTCCCGGGTAGAAGTTCACGCCGAGCTGCACGGCGAAGGCACCGAAGGCTCCGGGGCCGAGGAAGTCGACGACCGCGAACTTCTGGTTCTGCGTGAAGGCGAGCTGCTTCACCTCGAGCTGCAGCCCGAAGACCTTCGTGGGCCGCCACTCCGCTCCGGCGAGCAGCGTCGGCAGCACGATGAGCTTCTCGAGCTGCGCGAAGAGGTTGAGGCCCGCGAAGAGCGTGAAGGCGCCCACGTCCCACGAGGCGGTGCTCTGCACCTGTTCGTAGAGCCGCGGCGCGAGCGTGTACGTGCCGCCGTTGGAGCGCGCCTGCCCCGTGAGCCCGCCGAGGCCCACGTAGAAGATGAGCAGGCCGTCGATCATCACGCGCGGAATGAAGCGGTCGTTCTTGAGCAGCTGATACGAGGCGCCCGCGTCGATGCCGAACGCGCGAACGACGGTTGGGTCGAGGCCGGCCTCGAGCGTGAGGCGGTCGGTGAGGCCGTAGCGGCCGTAGACGTTGAAGAGCGGCGCTGGAATCGGAGCGCCCAGGTTCGTGAACAGCGGGCCACCGAGCGAACCGCCGACCTGAAACTTCTTTTCTCCGACGGGCCGGAGTGCGCGCGTGGTCGAGCAGGCGCTGCTGAGCGCGAGCAACACGACGATGAAGGAAGCTCTCACGAGCGCTGCCTTACCGAAACCGCAGGCTCGATGCACAGCGCCTGCTGAAAACACGACGGCCCGGCGAGTCTCGAAGGACTTGCCGGGCCGCGGGCACTGCGAGGCGGGGGTCGCTCAGCTGCGACGGCGGCGAATGAGGGCCAGCATCGCGAGGCCGAGGCCAGCGACCGAGGCGTCGAAGCCGGCGACCGCGCAGCCCGTGGGCTTGTTGGGCGAGCCACCGTCCGGCGTGGCCGTCATCTTCAGCGACGAGAC
>JAEUJR010000242.1 GCA_016793585.1 Archangium sp. | reverse complement strand
CAGAACGCCAGCAACCGTGACTGGGAAGATCTCGGGCTCGGCCCGTGCAACTCGGGCACCTGCGTGTTCCTGGGCGACATCGGAGACAACTCCCGCGTGCGCACCGACTACGCGGTCTACGTCGTGCCTGAGCCGATGGTCACCAGCGGCGGCCTGATGATGAACGTGCCGTCACAGAAGCTGCCCTATGAGTACCCGATGGCCGAGAAGCACAACGCCGAGGCGCTGATCGTCGACCCGCACAGCGGCCGCCCGTACATCGTCACCAAGGAGCCCAACGGCCAGCCCAGCTTCGTGTACCGCTTCCCCATGCCGCTCACGCCAGGCGTCAGCGCGACGCTCGAGCTCGTCACCACGCTCACCGTTCCGGGGCCGACCGATCTGCAGCTCACCGGCGCCGACGTGAGCCCCTGTGGCGATGCGCTGCTGCTGCGCATGTACAACCGGCTCGTCATTCAGCGTGGCGACGGTGGCGTCGAGAGCGCGTTCGCGGGAGCACCGACCAACGTGCCCGTCGCGCAGGAGGCCCAGGGCGAAGCCGTCGCTTTTGCCGCCGATGGGCGCTCGTACTTCACCGCGAGCGAGACGATCACCGACCCACCCGCGCTCAATCAGTCCCTCTGCAGATGAGCTGGAAGGGCAACGTCGGCTGGCTGCTCGCGAAGGTGGTGCTGCAGGTCGGCGCCTGGAGCGACGCGCCTCGCCGCCAGCTGAACGACCTCGAGCGCCGCACCCTGCGCGGCATCTTTGGTGACACGCTCGACACGAACGTGATCGAGGTTCGCGAGGCGCTGTCGGGCCTCATCAACGTCAGCCGCCGAGCGTTCGTGATCGAGAACACCATGCACTTGCCAATGCCGCCCGGCTCGGCGCCGATGCATCTCGTCGTTCACGAGGCGACGCACGTCTGGCAGTTCCAGAACGGCGGCCACGCGTACATCACCGACTCCCTGCACGCGCAGACCCTCGGAGACGGCTACCAGCTCGAGAAGGGCCTGCTGCAGGGCAAAGCCTGGGCCCAGCTCAACTGCGAACAACAGGCGACGCTCGTCGAAGAGGCGTGGAGTCAGCGCTGCTTCGAAGGCCGCCGGTTCATCTTGCGAGGGCGCGACTGGACGCCGGTGTTCGAGGCTTCACGCACGGAGTGGCTGGCCGGTCGCGGCGCAGCCTTCACGGCACGCGGCGAAACACGCGATCGATGATCATCGGCTCCTGGCCGTCGGGGCGCAGGGTGATTCGGTAGTTCATCAGGCCGTCGTCTTTCAGCTCGCGGCGAAGGGCGATACCCATCTTCTTCGCTTCGTTCGACATGCGACCGCTCGAGACGAACACGCCGTTCTCGAGCACCGTCGTGTACGAGAACTCGTCACCGAAGAACTCGTCCTTCGTGGGCGTCTTGCCGTCGAGCACGAGCTGGAAGCGCTTCTTCGAGATGGTGGCGTCGATCTCGAGAAAGAGCGTGCCGTTGTTCACGCGAATGCGGTGAATCGGTCGCACCGACTTCGCGGCCTTGCGCACGAACCAGCTCACGCCCAGCTTCTCGAGAATGGGCGCCGTGTCGGTCGACTTCTCGAGGTCGAGTTGCCACACACCCTCGAGCGGGTGAGCCGAGACGCCCGCGTCGGCTTGCAACAACACCATCAACACCAGCGCGCTCACGTCAGCGAACCTCGGGCAGGAACAGCCGCAGCTGCGTCACCAGATCGGCGACGGGCTTTCCGGGCACGAGCTTCTTGCTCTGCTCGGTGAGAAAGCCCTGCTCGAGCAGGTACGTGAGCGCGTTCTCGAGCGATGACTTCGACACCGCCTCGGCCGAGATGATCGTGCCTCCGAGAAAGTCGGCGCGGCCGTTCTCGAGCGCTTTCTTGAGGTACTCCTTCTTGTCCTGGCCGTCTTTGGCGACGTCAGCGGCCTGGCGGGCCGCGAGCAGGTACGACTCGAGCACGTCGAGCAACAGGTCGGCGAGGAACTGAACCGTCGGCCGCACGTGCGCTTCGGGAGCGACCCTCAGCGTCTGCTCTTCCCGCAGCAGGAGCCCGAGCGAGAGCAGGTGCTCCACCGTCGCGTCGAAGATGTGCTCGAAGGTCTGACCGACGGGGAAGATGAACTCCATCTTGAGCAGACGAGAGAGCACGAGGGCACGTTCACGAATCGCGGCCACCGAGACCTCGGGCTCGACCGAGAGAATCGCCGCGCACACGATCGTGCGGCCGGCGATGAGGTTCATCAGCGTGTTCTTGTAGAAGCTGAGCTCGGTGCGGCGCTCTTCTTCGACCTGGTAGATCGGCTCTCCGCGCGCCTCGACGATTCGAACGAACCCCTCGGACGCGAACATGCGCATCGCGTCGTGCACGGGGCCGAGCACGGTCGGCGACGATGGCGCGTCGTTCAGTTGCACCGACAGCCGCGCATTCAGATCGGTCGCCATCTTCCGCAGCAGGCCGATACGATCGGTGATCTCGCGAACCGAGATGCCGCGGCGGCGGTGGGCGAGCAGCGCCGAGGCGAGCAGGGCGTGCGGCGTCACCGTCGAGACCTTCGAGATGCCGTGCATCACGCGGTGACCGAGCGCCCGCACGAGCGCCTTCTTCTGATCGTCCGTCGTCGCGCGCGGGTCGATGCCGCGGTCTTTCATCAGCTTCGAGAGCGACACCGGCTCGTCGAAGCTCAGGTGAATGCGACCGTAGTTTTCGGTCAACACGCTCGGCGCCGAGAGCAGCGCCTTCAGATCTTCGGGCTTCTTCTCTCCGCCAGCGAGCTCGGCCTTGTAGCTCGCGCCCTCGACGACCTTCTCGTAGTCGATGGCCACGGGCACGAAGAGCAGATCGTTACGTGCGCCCTCGAGCACCGCATCGACGAGCCACGTGAAGAGGCCGAGCTTCGGCGTCAGCAGCTTGCCGGTGCGCGAGCGCCCGCCCTCGGGGAAGAACTCGTGATGAATGCCGTCGTGCACCAGCTTCTTCAGGTACGCCTTGAAGGTCGCCGTGTAGAGCTTGTCGCCCTTGAAGCTGCGGCGAAGGAAGAACGCTCCGCCGCGGCGCAGGAACGGCCCGAGCGGAAAGAACGACAGGTTCGCGCCGGCTGCCACCAGCGGCACCGTGTAGCCGCGCTGGAACAGCACGTAGCTCATGATCAGATAGTCGACGTGGCTCTTGTGCGAGGGCGTGAGCACCATCGGCGCGTGCGCAGCGGCCTTCATCGCGCGCTCGAGGCCCACTTCATCGACCTCGACCCCGTCATAGATGCGGTTGAACACCCAGTGCAGAATCGGCGCGGTGAAGCCGACGGTGCTTGGGCTGTAGCGGGCCGCGATCGCCTCGAAGTTGCGCTTCGCGGTGCGGTTGACCGACTCGATCGACTTGTTCTGTTCTTTGGCGACCTCGACCGCAGTCTGCTGGAAGACCTTGTCGCGCATCGCCTCGTCGATGAGGCGATCGGTCGGTTTGCGTGGCGGCCCGAAGACGGCACGGGTCTCGCGTGCGAGGTGATGGCTGAGCGTCGAGCGAACCTTGCGGGCGATGACCTCGGTCGTCTCGTCGTGGTTCTGGGCGACGAACGCCTTCAGATCGATCGGCTCTCCCACCCGAAACTGCGCGCGTTTGTAGTTGCGCATGAACGCGCCGATGGAGTGCAGAAACCCCGGCGCCTCGGGGCTGCCGAAGATGCGATCGAAGACGCTGGGCGTGATCTTCTGCAGCCACTTCTCCCAGACGAAGAGCTCAGGCACGAGAAAGACGGGGTGCTCCGACTTGCGGGCCATCTCGACCAGCGCAGGAAACGGGTCTTCTCCAGTCGACTTGCCGCGCGCCGTGTTGAACGCGCTCTCGCGAAGAAAGACGAGCCCCGAGCCGCCCTGTTTGCGCGCATAGGTGAAGCGCACGTCGAACTCGCCGCGCTGCGCCGCGAGCGTGAAGGGCTTGGTGAACCAGGGTCTCAGGTTCGCGACGGCACGAACCGGGGGCAAGCCGCGGCGCACCATCGCCCAGTGCAGATAGAGGAAGTTCACCCACGCCGTGGTGCGCATGATGTGAACGACGAAGCCCTTCTGATGCAGGGCCTTCAGCTCGTCGACCGCGCTCTGCGCGAACCGAACCGGCTCGAAGTAGCGCCGCGCCATCCACCGGCCGGCTGGACCAAACTCGTGATGAAGCTGTGGGGCGATCTCACCCTCGGGTTTCGCGATCAGGGCGTCCACGGGCGCGCACCATATCGACAACCCTCTCGGGCGGGTCAGCCTTTCGGCCCCGATGGCGGGGGAGGGGCGTTCGCGCCATGATGCGCCGCATCGGAGGCAGCATGCGCACGCTCATCGTTCTCTTCTCCCTCGTCGCAAGCACCGCGCTCGCCCAGTACGACAACGGCGGCGTGTGGACCGGCTACGTCGGCGGGTGGAAGCCGAACGCGCAACCGCAGACGCTCCAGCTCGGCGCCACTGCGCGCCCGAACCCGATGCTCGATTGGCCGCGCCCCACGCAGCCGCAGCGGGTCGTCGTGATGCCGTACTAGGTGCCGGTCACCACCACGTCGGTGAACCAGGAGACGCAGCGCGCCGCCGAGCAGGCGGAGCAGCGCCGCGCGTGGGAAGCCGAGCAGGCCCGCATCGCCCAGCAGAACCAGCTCGAGAACGAGCGGCGTCTGGCCGCCGAGCGTGAAGCGATGCTCCAGCAGCAGCTCGAGTCGGAGCGTCGCCTCGCGGCCGAACGCGAAGCCCTCGCCGCCGAGAAGCTGCGCCTCGAACGCGAGACGGCCGCGCGTACGCTCGCCGCGATGACGCCGCCTCCGGTGCAGCCCGAGCCCGTTCGCCCTGCGACGCCACAGACGCCTGGAAATGACATCTACCGGTGGGTCGACGCTGATGGCGTCACGCACTACTCGACCAACGTGCCTGCCTCCGCGAAAGCCAGCGCAACGAAGGTCGGCGGTTCACGCTGAACGACGCAGCGGCTCGCGCGTCGACGGGCTCCACCTCGCGAACGCCTCGGGCCCGGAGTCGATGGGCGTGGTGAAGAGCGCCCGAATCGCCGAACGATCGAGCCGGCCTGCGCGGTGGGCCCGGTAGAGCGCGTCACCCAGCATGTAGCCGAGCGCGTGGCTGACCGCGTTGAACTGCTCCAGCGTCGAGGGCAACAGCCGGCGCGCATCAGGGCTGCGAGCGTCGAGGCTCGACAGCGCGAGCACGAACGCCGCGGTCTCTTTCGCCTTCGGCGTGCCGTGCTGGAAGTGGCCAGTCCACTCGACGAGGGAAGGGCAGGTGCGCTTCGGGTTCACCAGCTTCGAGCCGAAGAAGCCAATCGCCTCTTCGACACAGCGGGTCCAGAAGGCGTCGGCGCGGGTGCGGGAGCGCTCCATTTCGGCCCCGACGGCGCAGTGTCTGACGAAGTGCGCCGCCTCTTCCGCCGCGTGATTGAGCGAGAAGCCCGAGAGCCAGATCGTGCGCGCGCGGGGAATGAACGCGCTCTCTCCCGACAGCACGTGCTTCTGGAGCAGCTTGAGCTCGGGCCGCGAGAAGCCGCCCCGCCGCGCGAGACGATCGAGCACGTCGAGGTCGAGCGGGGTCAACACCTCGAGCTTCGAGAGCGGCGCGGTCACCTTCACCCCGACCAGCTTCGCGATCTCCTTCACGAGCGCGCGCACGGTCGAGGCGATGCCGCCGTCTTCGATCGGCGCGTCTCCCGCCTCCGCCTCGCAGTAGTCGAGGAACGTGCGCTGGCTGACGAGGGGCGTGGCGTTGAAGATGCCGATCACGTCGTCGCCGAGCTCGACCGCCTCCGTCGTGTCGGCGAGGCCAGCCTTCGCCAGCTTCCACCAGACGCCCTCGGGGTTCTGAAAGACGATGAGCTGCTTGCGCTGCGCTGCGCCGAGCGCCTTCGAGACACAGGCGGGCAGGTGTGGCGGTGCGACGTGGTACTGGCCCATCAACACGAGCACGAGTGGGCGATCGTCTGCGCGCGCGAGCCCCGCGATCAGCTTCGCGGCGTAGGTGTCACGGGTGAGGAGTGAGCGGCTGCCAGAGGCGCGCTTGTCGATGGCGACGAGCTCGAGGCGCTCCTTTCGCGCGAGCTCGAAGATCGGCTTGAAGTGCGGCCAGATGTCGAAGGCGCCGGAGTAGGGGTGCCCAATGCGATCGAGGAAGGCGCGGTCGCTCAGTGTGCCCGCCTGGTAGCGGCGCACCGAGTCTTGATGACGGCCCTCGACGAACTCGAGCGCGAGCACCACGCGGCGGCCGCTCTGCAGGGCCTGCTTCACGAGGTCGAGGTAGGCCCGCTGGGCGAAGCGCAGCGTGTGGTAGTCGCCCACGTGCACGATGTCGGCGTCGCGCACGCGCCGGTGCACCTCGGCCATCGTGATTGGCTTGCGAGCCCGGCTGCTGAGCTTCTGGTAGCGCGCTTCGTAGGCCTTGAACGCGGGCGAAGCTCCCGCGACCAGCGCGTCGATCTGTCGCTGCTGGTGACGCGAAAGTGCCTGCTGCAGGGCGAGCGACGGCTGCATCGAAGGGGCCAGAGACCGAGGCTTCCATGCACCAGGGAAGGCGGCAATTTCCTGGCTTGCGTTGCGAGGGAGCCCGGCCCACGATCCGCGCGGTGCGTCGCCCTCTCTGCCTGCTGGTGCTGCTCGCGCCGTTCTTCGCGCTCGCCGGCGATCCCAAGGTCGGGTTTCTCCACACGCCTCCGGCCGAGCTCAAGGCGGGCGCGGAGTTCACCGTCGAGGGCTCGCTGACCGGCGACCCGCTCTCGAGCGTCTCGATCAAGGTGCGCGCTCCGGGGAAACCCTACGAGTCGATCGCCCTCGAGCTGCAGTACGGCGATCTCTACCGCGGCGTCGTGCCCGCCGATCGCGTCAACCCGCCCGCCATCGAGTACTACGTCGAGGGCACGACGAAGCTGGGTGAGGTGGTGGCGCTCTTCGCGACGGCCTTCAAGCCCGTGAAAGTGACGGTGCCCGGAACGGTGCCGGTCGAGGCGAAGCCCGAGCCGGTCGTCGAAGAGCCGAAACCCGTCGAGCCGAAGCCCGAGCCCGTGAAGCCGAAGTGCAAGAAGACGAAGAAGGGCAAGAAGTGCGAGGAGGAGCCGCCTCCCGCCGAGCCGAAACCGGTGGAGCCGAAGCCTGACCCGGTCGTCGAGAAGCCCGAGGAGCCGAAGCAGGTCGAATCGAAGCCCGAGAAGAAGGCTGACGAGCCGAAGAGAGTCGACGCGAAACCCGAGAAGAAGCCCGACGAGCCGAAGAAGGCCGACGCGAAGCCCGAGCCGAAGAAGGATCCTCCGCGCAAACGCAGCGAGCTCGAAGAAGAGCTGGCGATGTACTCGGCTGAAGAGACCGGCGCGGTGGTGCAGAAGATCGAAGAGTCGAGCGCCCGCTCTGCGTGGATGCCGACGATCCTCACCGCCACGCAGCTCAAACAGCTCGGCGTTCGTTACGTCTTCGAGGCGCTCGATCTCGTGCCCGGCTTGAACGTGTCACGCGATGTTCAGGGCACCTTCCGCCTCGGGGTGCGCGGCGTGCGCGGCGAGCCCGACATGCTGTTCACCTTGAACGGCCAGAAACTGAACTCGTTCTACGACGGCAAGGCGCTCGCGAACCTGCCCATCGACACCTTCGAGCGCATCGAGATCTACCGCGGCCCCGCGACGGCCGAGGTCGGCCTCGGCAACTTCACTGCGGTCATCAACCTCGTCTCGAACCGCCAGCAGGGGCTGCGCGTCTCGGGCACGGGAGGCTTGTACGGAGCCTTCGACGGCCACCTCTCGGCCGCGAAGACGTTCGGCGGCTTCACGATCTTCGGCGACGCCGACGTGGCCACCCAGCAGGGCGCGAAGCGGCCCATCGTTCGCGACGGCCTCGACACCACCACGCCCGCGACGCCAGAGAAGTTCACCAACGATCGCCGCTTCCTCGTGAACGTCGGCCTCGGCGCGTCGTACGAGAACGACGCGCTGGGCAAGCTGACCCTGCAGGGCCGGCTCATCAGTGAGCAACGCGCGGCGTACATCGGGCGCTTCGACGCCGTCGGCAACGACTCGAACCTGGGCTGGCTCGTCATTCAGGCGCAGCTCGGCTGGGAACGCCGCGTCGGAGACACCGGCAAGCTGAGCGCGAAGTTCACGTTCGATCAGCAGGCGACCGATCGCCTCTGGCAGCTCACCGGTGACGGCTACCAGTTCCGCGCGACCATGGCCGAGACGCTGTTCCCCGATGGCGTGCTCGAAGAGCAGCGCGTTGGTCAGCGTGGCCTCGGGCTCGACGTGCGTATGCAGCTCGCCCTGCCGGCGAAGAACACCTTGTCGTTCGGGCTGAACGCCGGCCTCGAGAACCTCACCGAGTACTCGCTCACCTCGAACTACCTGCCGCTCTCGTCTGGAGCCTCGTACCGCGAAGGCGCGCTCGCTCGCGGCGTGAACCAGGACGGCTCGCAGGTCGCGTACCCCACCGAAGGACCTCCGGGCTCGCGTGGCCCCGCCGCCGATCGACTCGGCTTCGGTCTCTTCGTGTTCGACTCGTTTGCTCCCTTCGAGGCGCTCACGATTCAGGGCGGCATTCGCTTCGACTTCCTTCAGCTGCCGACCCATGACGACGCGGGGCTCTTCACGGGCTCCACGATCGTGCCGTCGTTCGGTCCACGTTTCGGTGTCGCGCTCGCGCCAGTGAAGTCCTTCGTGCTGCGCGGCAACTACGGCCGCTCGTACCGCGCCGCCACTCCGCAGGAGCTCTCAGAGGCCGCCATCAACTCGGACTTCAACCAGGGCCGGTTCGTCGGCAACTCGAAGCTCGACGGCGCGTACATCGACTCGGTCGAGCTCGGCGCAGAGTGGGTGCAGAGCCTGGGTGACGCCCGCCTGCGCCTCAAAGGGCTGGGCTTCTTCAACCGCTTCTCGAACCCGATCGCCATGGTCGACTCCACCGGCAACCTCGCCCCCTTCGTCAACAGGCCGCAGGGGGTGCAGTCGTTCGGCCTCGAAGGTGACGCGCGGCTCGAGCTGCTGGCGCGCTCCGCCGTCTGGCTCAACTCGAGCTGGTTCCGTGTGGAGGATCTGGGCGCCGCGACCAACGGGCGGCTCATCACCGATCAACCGCAGGTGCGGGTGAACGCAGGCTTCTCGTTGCCGCTGGGCCCGTTCCTCAACTTCGACGTGATCCTCCGTCACGCCTCGGAGCGTCGCAGCGACGCCCGCACCGCCCTCGAGCAACGCCGCCGCTACATTCTGCCGCCCACCTTCCTCGTCGGGGCGCAGCTCCGAACGGAGCCGCTCTTCGATCGCGTCGAGCTCGTGGTGATTGGTCAGAACGTCTTCAACCTCGACTGGTCCGACGACGCGGCGCGGCCCGACCGAATGCCGGGCGGGGTGCCTCGCGAGCCGTTCCAGATCTTCGGTACCGTTCGGGTGAGCCTGTGAGAGCCATCGTCCTGCTGGTGCTGACCAGCGTCGTGAGTGGGTGCATCGCGTTCAACGACGACTGCCAGGCGCTCGTCGACAACCCCAACGAGCGCGTCGCCTTCATCGCGAAGGGCACCGAGGTGTTCCTCGATCGCCCAAACGCCCGCCACGCGAACAACGCCATCGCCCAGGGCGCGGCCGACGCGTTCGTGTGGGTATTCAACTCGCAGACCGACGTCACCTCGAAGGTCGACTTCGGCGTGATCAACGGCGGCTCGGTGCGCGATCAGGGGGCCTGCGTGCTGCGCAGCATTCTGCGCGAGGGGCCGCTCACCCGCGGCGTGCTGGGCGAGATTCTGCCGTTCGAGAACCCCGTGCGCGTCGTCGATCTCAGCGAGCAGGAGGTGTTCGAGATGCTCGAGCTGTCGGTCTCGCGCCTCTTCGCCAGCCCCACGCCGATCACCTCGCCAGCGGGTAGCTTCCTGCAGGTGTCGAAGGAGATCTCGATGGAGGTCGACTGCAGCCGCATGGCGAACTCGCGCATCACCCAGCTTCGCATTGGCAACCAGACGGTGACGCGCGGCGCGTTCAGGCCGTTTCCGGCGACCCACTACCGTGTGGCGATGCCCGCGTTCATTCTCGCCGGAAACGACGGCTACACGGTGCTGACGGGGAAGGGCGACGACCCCTCTCGAAACCCGGGCCAGGCGCAGCGTTTCGGTGGCATCGACTCGCGCATCACCATGGCGTACCTGCTCCAGAGCGACTTCAACAAGACGATCGAAGCGGGCCTGAAGGTCGACCCGAACCGCATTCGTTTTCTCAACTGCTCGGCGCCCTCGAGACCCGTGCAGTAAGCCGAAACACCACGCCCTCCGTCGCCAGCGAAGGCGGAAGCGGAGGGCGGTGCACTTCAACCAACTGTCACTTCAACGGCGCGTCGAACACGTCGTTCGGCGACGGCATCTTCTTCAGATCGGTGCGGGCGATCTTCCAGGCCTGCTGCACGATCCACGACAGCGATCGGTCCTGGCGCTCGGCCTCGAACTCGATCTCTTTGAGCATGTCCTCCGGGAAGTAGAGGGACTGCTTGCGTGCGTCGGTGGTGGACATCAGCGCTCCTCGCGCGCGTCCGGTGCACCGGCGACGTCGTTGACGGCCGGGAACGACTTGATGCGCTCACGAGCAATCTTCCACGCCTGCTGAACGACCCACGAGAGCGAACGGTCCTGGCGGTTCGCCTCCTCCTGAATCTCCTTCAGCATATCCTCAGGGAAATACAGGGACTGTTTGCGCTTGTCGGTTCCAGACATGTGCGGAATCTCCGGGGGAGTACGACCAACAACGAGTAGGGCGGGAAATATCCGACAGGGCCCCTGCGGAATCAACCATTTCATCGAATACCGGTAAAAGGCGCGCCCATGCGAACACTCTCGGTGGCGATCGCCTGCCTCGTGACCGTCGTCTCGGGTTGTCGCTGCAAAGACGACGTGAACACGGTCAAACCGTCGCTCACGGTCACCCCGTCGAGCATCGACTTCGGCCAGGTGAAGAACGGTGACCGGCAGGCGCGCAGCCTCACGTTCGAGTCGCGCACACAGACCGCCGTGACCGTGTCGTCGATCACCCTCGAGCCGGGCACTGCCGTCGGAGGCGTCGACGGCTTCATTCTCGGCACGAAGCCAACGACCATCGATGCGTTCGGCAAGGTGACGCTGCCCATCACCTTCGCGCCCACCGCGTACGTGCAGTACCAGGCGACGTTGGTCGTCGTCTCGAACGACGCCGAGAAGCCGACGGTGCGCATTCCGCTCGTGGGTGAAGGCGCCAAACCCACCATCACGGTCACTCCAGTCTGTGAGCGCGCGCAGATGTGTACGGGAACGGCAGTGGTGATGCCGGCGTCCCTCGACTTCGGCATGGAGCCGCTCAGCCGGCCGAGCCCCGTGCCTGCGAGTCAGTTGCCGGGGGTCGTCATCACCAACGATGGCGTCGTGCCGCTCAACGTCACCAGGGTCGCGATCGAAGGCGCCGATGCCGCTGCGTTCACCTTCGCGCGCGCCGAGGCCACGCCCTGGGAGCTGATGCCCGGAGAGGGACGCACGCCGCAGCTGCGGTTCAAGCCGACGAGTGCGAACCAGATGACCTACCAGGCGCAGCTGATCGTGGAGTCCGAGGACCCCGATCGGCCGCGTGTCGTGGTCGAGCTGCGAGGCGCGCTGTTGCCGAATCAGCCGCCGCAGGTCTGCTTCAACCTCACCCGCGTGACGCCGCCTCCTTCTGAAGGTGGCCCCCGTGACTACGCCAGCCAGGCACAGTGGATGCCATTGCTGGTTCCGCCCGCGGCTGGCTACGACTTCACGATCTCGCGCGACGTGCGGCCCGGTGAGCTGGTGCAGTTCAGCGCGCTCTCGGACGCGGTCGACGCGACGAAGTGCACCACCGATGCCGAGTCGGGCCGAACGAACCTGACGTATTCGTGGCGGCTGCTCAGCATTCCGATGGGCGCCCGCATGCCCGCCGTCTCGGGCTCGAG
>JAEUJR010000163.1 GCA_016793585.1 Archangium sp. | reverse complement strand
GTACATGGACATCACCACCTTCGAGATGCTCAAGAAGCGTGGCGGCTGGCTGGCCGTGCTGCTCATCGGCGGCATGTTGACCGCGACCGCGATGGGCTTCTTCCAGGACGAGCTCGCGCGCGCCGATGTGTTGTCGTTGTTCCTGCCGTTGATCATCGCCTCGGGCGGCAACTCGGGCAGTCAGGCCACGTCGCTGATCATTCGCGCGCTGTCGCTGCGGCAGATCGAGCTGAAGGATTGGTGGCGTGTCGCCGGCCGTGAAGCGAAAAGCGGTCTGTTGCTGGGCGTGATGCTCGCGACCATCGGCTTCATTCGCGTGATCGTCTGGGAGCACCTCTTCCGCGCGGGCGTCTTCAGTCGCGGCTACGGCGAGCACTACGTTCTCGTCGCGTTCACCGTGTCGGGCAGTCTCATCGGCGTCGTGCTCTTTGGAGCGCTCATCGGCGCGATGTTGCCGTTCGTCCTGCGCAGACTGGGCCTCGACCCGGCGGCGGCGTCGGCGCCGTTCGTCGCGACCATCGTCGATGTCACCGGCATCGTCGTCTACTTCACCGTGGCGAGCGTGATTCTGCGCAGCACCCTGCTCGCTCCAGCGGCGCCCGGCTAGCCCTTCACCTGACGGAAGACCCACGAGAGGTCACGACCAAGCTGCTCGACGCGCTCGTCGTAGCGCTGGGCCTCTTCGGGCGTTCCATCGGCGACCTTCGGGTCTTCGTACGGCACCGCGACACGCTGGCTCGCGCCCTTCACGAAGGGACACGCGGCGTCGGCCTGGCTGCAGACCATCACCGCGACGAAGTCGGACGACGGGTTGGCCGCGTCGCCGATGGTCTTCGAGAACGCCTCGATCGCCGGAGCAGCGCTCGACCACGTCACCCGGTAGTGCGGGTTCTTCTCGCCCGTACCATCGATCTGAAACCCGACCCGCGTGAGCGCCGCGATCGCGCGGGGGTTGAACGCCGTCGCTTCAGTGCCTCCCGAGAACGTTCGAACGGGCACGCCGGCGCGCGCAGCAGCCACGACGCCGAGCAGCTGGCCCATGTGGCTTCGTCGCGAGTTGTGGGTGCAGACGAACAACACGTCGATGGAGCCGCGCCGCGCGTACTCGGCCTTCAACGCAGTCGCGAGCGTCTGCAGCTTCGCGCGATGCGCCTCGTCTCCGGTCGGGCCAGCGGCTTCCCAGCCGGAGAAGCGTCGCTCGAGCGTGGCGTTGGGCGTTGGAAGGGCGGAAGGCATCGTTCGGCACCCGAACACAGCGAGGCAGAGCAGCGTGGCGAATCGCACGCGCCGAACCCTACTCGCCCAGGAGCTACTTCGTCGGCCAGTCGAACACGAACCGATCGGCTTCCTTCGAGCGGAACCACGCGAGCGTGACCGACTGGCCGCGCACGTGTTTCTGCACGCCGACCAGAGTGATGAGGCGCGAGTCGTCATCGGCCGTGCGCACCCAATAGACGTGGCCTTCGACGACCGGCACGTAGTCGCGCTGGCGCACGTCGTCTTTCCCGATGTCGCCCATGTTCACCATCGTCTGCGGCGGAATCGTGAGCGGGTCGATGGTCGCGGGCGCGTCGCGGAAGGGCAGCTCTCCGAGATCGACGATGAAGCTGCGATCGTCGACGACCGTGTTCACCTGGAACAGATCGACCTGCTCGGTGCCCTTGTTGTTGCCGAACAGCAGATCCCAGTCGTTGTTGCTCTTCTCGATGCTCCCGGTGACCCCGCCCTGCTCGAAGCTGGCCGACGCCTTCCAGTACGTCTCGTCGGTGTCAGGGCCGAGCGATCGTGCGCGCAAGGTGACCGTACCAGCCGACGGAACCTCGGCTCCGATCGTGCACCCGCAGGTGGCCGGGTCGTCGGTCTCGCGGCCAGGCGCGTGCCCACAGGCAGTGAACATCGAAACGGCGGTCAACGCCCCCAGCAGCAGATGTCGTCGCATGCCCACTTCGATGCCGGCGGCGCGCAGAACGATCGACAGCGATGACATGATGCGCCCATGCGCGCACTCCTGGCTCTGGGTCTGGCCTTCACGACAGGCTGCCAATGTGGAGGCTCCGAGGTCGTCATCGCCGGGCGTGACGCCGGGCGGCCGATCGACGGCGGGCTCTTCGACGCAGGCAGTCTGGGCGGAGGTGCCGTTGGCGGAGGCTCGAGTGGCGCAGGCAGCGCGGGCGGCGGCGAGGCGCAGGGCGGTGGTGACGCGGGCGTGCCCTGCGACGTCATCATCGCGAGCCTTCGCGACTTCCGCGACGATCACCCCGACTTCGAGACCTTCTCGGGCTCGGGTGCGACGACCGGCCTCGTCCGCGACACGCTGGGCACCGACGAGCTGCCGATTCACGCTGCGAGCGGCCCGACGAGCCAGACGACCGGGCCTGCCAACTTCGATCAGTGGTACCGCGACGCCGGCGTGAACCTCGCCTTTCGCGTGCAACTGCCCGCGATGCGCACGCCAGGCGGAGATCTGATCTTCGACAGCAACGCGTTCTTTCCGCTCGATGGCGAGGGCTTCGGCAATCAGGGCCGCGCCCACAACTTCCACTTCACGACCCTCATCCGGTCGAGCTTCACGTACCGGGGCGGAGAGCGCTTCACCTTCCGCGGCGATGACGACGTGTGGATCTTCGTGAACCGGAAGCTCGCGCTCGACCTCGGCGGGCTGCATGCCGCAGTTCAGGGTTCCATCGACTTCGACGCCGAGGCCTCGCGCCTGGGCCTCGTGCGCGGCCAGACCTACCGCTTCGATGTCTTCCACGCCGAGCGGCACACGACGGAGTCGAACTTTCGCATGCAGACCTCGATCGACTGCTTCCGGCCGCCCGAGATCCAGTGAGGTTTGCGCAGCGGTCGGGCGGTCTGTGTCAGTCGAGGCATGAACCTCGACCGCATCGCCCACCTCCTCCAGTCCGCTTCGCCTGCCGGACGAATCGAAGGGTATCGCCTCGCGATGACGGCCCCCGACACCGAGATCGTGCAGCTCAACGGGCTGCTCGATCAGCTCGGCCCGCCCGCTGATGCCGAAGGCGCCGACGCGTTCTGGGCCGCGTCGAACCTGCTGACCCGGCGGTGCTTCGTGAGTTCGCCCCACCCGGCGCAGGCGCACGTCGATCAGATGGACGACGACGCCGCGGTTGCGGTCGCCACCATCTTTCTCAACACCGCAGATGGCTCGGAGCGCGAAGCTGAGTACTTCGACGCGCTTCTGCCCGTCGCCCTGCCGGTGCTGGGCCTCGACGTGCTCTCGCGTCGCCTGCCGGCTGGCGTTCGGGCGCGCGTGTTCGCCCACTTCGTCGAGCTGGAGTCGATGGAGGGTGTGATGGGCGGGCCCGCGACGCTGGCGTTGTCAGAGGAGCCGATCGACGTGGTGACCCTCGCGAACGAGCTCATTCAGCAGCGCGCGCTGGCAGGGCTCGAAGCCCTCAGCGGGGCCGAAGGCTGATCAGCAGATCGCCGTCGAGCCCTTCGACCGACGTCACCGCGAAGCGCGGCGCATCGGCGGGCGAGTCGAGGCCCAGGGCTCCGCTCCACGAGAGCCCTTCGTGGCCGAACACCGCTGGCGCCATGAACAGCTTCAGCTCGTCGAAGAGCCCCGCCTTCAGGAAGCCCGCCGTCGTCTCGGCGCCACCTTCGACCATCACGTGCAGCACGCCCTCTTTGGCGAGCACACGGAAGGCGTCGTGCAGCTCGAGGCGGCCCTTGCGTGAGGGCACCGTGATGACGCGAACGCCACGGCGCGTGAACGCCTGCGCCTCGCTCGCGGGCCGGGCCGTCAACACCACTGACGCCGCGCCGCCCGACGTGAAGACCTTCGCGGCCGGCTTCGAGCGCAGGGTCGGGTCGATCACGATTCGCATCGCGTCGCGCCCGTGCGGCAACCGCGTCGTCAGCTGGGGGTCATCGGCCTCGACGGTTCCCGCGCCGACGACGATCGCGTCGACGCGGTTGCGCAGCTCGTGCGCCTTCGCGCGTGCGGTCTCGTTCGTGATCCACTTCGAGGCGCCCGAGCGCGTCGCGATCTTTCCGTCGAGCGTGATGGCCGCCTTCAACGTCACGAACGGCAGGCCCGTGCGCATCACCTTGAAGAACGGTTCGTTGAGCGCATCGCACGCGGCGGCGAGCACCCCACCGTCGACGGTGAGCCCCGCCTTGCGCATGCGCTTGACGCCCTTGCCGTCGACGAGCGGGTTGGGGTCGGACGAGCCGTAGACCACGCGCGCGATGCCGTGATCGAGGATCGCCTGCGTGCAGGGCGGCGTGCGGCCGAAGTGATCACACGGCTCGAGCGTCGAGTAGATCGTCGCGCCCTTCGCCTTCGGGCCCGCCAGCATCAGCGCGTTGGCCTCGGCGTGCGCGGTGCCGGCCCTCGCGTGGTAGCCCTTCGCGATCACCCTGCCGCCCTTGACGATCACGGCACCGACGGCGGGGTTGGGGTGCGTGCGGCCGAGGCCCTTCCTGGCCTCGTCGAGCGCGAGCTGCATGAACCGCTCGTCGTCAGATCGGCGCGCCATGAGCAGAGTTCAGCCCTTCCCCTTCGAGCGCGGCGTGCCCTTCGTCTCGAGGATCTCCTTCAGCTCGTCCATGAACTCGGAGATGTCGCGGAAGCTGCGGTACACCGACGCGAAGCGCACGTAGGCGACCTCGTCGAGCGCGGGCAGCCGCTCCATGATCAGCCCGCCCAGGGCCGTCGAGGTGACCTCCTTCTCGCCCATCTCCTGCAGCTTGCGCTCGAGCTCGGTGACGAACTGCTCGAGCTGATCGACCGAGACCGGGCGCTTCTCACAGGCCTTCTTCAGGCCGGCGATCAGCTTGTCGCGATCGAACGCCTCGCGGCGGCCGTCCTTCTTCACGACCAGCGGGTTGAGCTCTTCGACGCGCTCGTAGGTGGTGAAACGGCGGCGGCAGCTCTCGCACTCACGCCGGCGGCGAATGACTGCACCGTCGCTCGCTTCGCGACTGTCCATCACCCGGGTGTCCTGCGTGGAACAGAAGGGGCACCGCATGCGACCTCAGCCCTTCTTCAGCCGCGAGGCGTAGAGCGGGAACGCCCTGGTGAACTCGGCGACCTCGCCGCGCACCGTCGTGAGCACCGCGTCGTCGGCGGCGTTGTCGAGCGCCTTGCCGATGAGCGCCGCGACCCTGGCCATGTCGGCCGCCTGCATGCCGCGGGTGGTGAGCGCCGGCACGCCGATGCGCACGCCCGAGCTGACGGTCGGCTTCTCGGGGTCGAACGGAATCTGGTTCTTGTTGACGGTGATGCCGGCCTTGCCCAGCACCTCTTCGGCGATCTTGCCGGTGAGCTTCTTCGCGCGCAGGTCGACGAGCATGAGGTGGTTGTCGGTGCCGCCCGAGACGAGCCGCAGGCCCTGCCCCTTGAGGCCCTCGGCGAGCGCCTGCGCGTTCTTCACGACCTGCTGCGCGTAGGCCTTGAACGACGGCTGCAGCGCTTCGTAAAACGCGACCGCCTTCGCCGCGATGGTGTGCATCATCGGCCCGCCCTGAATGCCGGGGAACACGTTGCTGTTCACGCTCTTGGCGTACTGCTCCTTCATGAGAATGAGGCCCGAGCGCGGCCCGCGCAGCGTCTTGTGCGTCGTCGAGGTGACGATGTCAGCGTGCGGCACGGGGTTCGGGTGCACGCCGCCGGCGACCAGGCCCGCGATGTGCGCCATGTCGACGAGCATGGAGGCGCCCACCGAGTCGGCGATCGCCTTGAAGCGCGGGAAGTCGAGCGTGCGCGGGTAGGCCGAGGCGCCGACGATGAGCAGGCGCGGCTTGTGCTCCTTCGCGAGGCTCTCGACCTGCGCGAAGTCGATCGTCTCGGTGTCCTTCGTGAGGCCGTAGTGCGCGACCTTGTACGTCTTGCCCGAGAAGTTGAACGTCGAGCCGTGCGTGAGGTGGCCGCCCGAGTTGAGATCGAGCGTGAGCATCGTCTCGCCCGGCTTCATCAGCGCC
>JAEUJR010000167.1 GCA_016793585.1 Archangium sp. | reverse complement strand
TGTCGGCCTCGGCGGGCGGCATCTTTCTGGGGCGCCTCGCGTCGGGCACCGAGTCGTGCGACTTCTCGGGCGGGCTCGTCGGCAGCTTCAGCGGCAGCTTCCTCGCGCTCGAGCAGGGCAAGCACTCCCCGTTCATCATGGTCGCGGGGTCGATCGCGGTGAGCGGCGTTCGCGCGGCGCCGACGGCCTACGTGGCCATCGATGCGCGGCTCACCACCGTCGTCGGGTGGACGGTGTTCGAACGCTTCACGCCGTACGCGGTGGGCCGACTCTTCGGAGGCCCGGTCTTCTGGCGCAACCAGACGGGCACCGACCTGTACCACTACCAGGTCGGCGCGGGCTTGGTGGTGGGCCTGCCGTTCGGGCTCGATCTCTCGGCCGAGCTGGTTCCCCTCGGAGAGCAGCGCGTGACGGCGGGCCTCGGCTACAGCTTCTGATCAGCTCACGTTCAGCTTCAGCTGGTTGAACAGGTTGAAGCCCTTCTCGGCGAGCTCGGCCGGCGTGCCGTTGAAGCTCCACACCTCGGTCTGATCGCGCACGGTGTCTTCCGCCTTCACGCCGATCTTGAACACGCCCGCTTCGATCGACTCGTCGACCTTGAAGCCCGACTCCGTGTACGAGTTCACCGCGACGTCGAGGGTCGTCTTCGAGCCCAGCTCGGTGAGCGCGCCGCTCAGGTCGCCCGAGATCGCGAGCCCCAGCGCGTGCGCGAGGTCTTTCGTCTTCGCTTCGCCCGAGAGGTCGATGGTGAGGCCGCCATCGGCGCCCAGGTTGAGCGGCAGCCCTTCGGTCGCCACGCCCGCGTGAATGTCGACGCCGAGTGACAGCTTGGTGGTCGCGTTGTCGATGGCGTTCTGGCCGATCTGCCGCACGGCGCCCGCCGGGTCGCTCGCGAGCGAACCGATGTCGAAGTTCTCGGGCAGCGGCACGCGCGTCTCGGCCGAGATGGTGGCGCTGCCGTCGAGCGAGCCGCCGTTCAACTGTCCACCGAGTGACGGAATGTCGACGGGACCACCGAGCGCGAGCGAGCCCTTCGCCTCGACGCCCTGCTCGAGCACGAGGGCCGGCGGCTTGCCCGGCTCCACCTCGATGCGCGCGCCCGTGGTGACGGTGCCCTCGACCGACGCGCCGATGCCGATGCCCGACGAGCCCAGCTCGGCCGCCGCCGACGCCGACAGCTCGATGCCGATGCTGCCGCGGGTGAAGTGCTGACCGATGTCGCGAATCTCGTCGCCGGCCGAGGCGCCAGTGAGCAGCGCTCCAGCAGGCCCGCCGACCGCTGACGCGAGCCCGATGCCTGCCACCGTCTCGGCTGCCTTGATGGCCTCTTCTTTCGTCGCGAACGTCATGGTGGCGCTCGCGATGCCGGTCACGTTCGCTTCGCCCTTGGCCTCCGAGAGACCGGGAATGTCGAGGCCCGCGAAGACGCCGCCCGAGAGCTGCCCGGTGAGCGTCATCTCGTAGCCGTTCGCGGTCTGCGTCACCTGCATCTCGACCTCGGCGCCGCCCTGAACACCCGCCGCGCCGATGGAGCCACCGACGCCGATGGTGACGGTGTCGCCTTCGGAGTTGAGCTGACCAATCTGCCCATCGACGTCGATGAGATCGGCGGCCATCTCGCGGGCGTGATCGCCCACGAAGTTGAGCGCCTCGCCCGCCAGCTTGAGCCCATTCTCGGCGGCGTACTTCGCGGCCTCGGTGACCTGCTCCGTCGTCCACGAGGCGGCGTCGCCTGCCAGCTCGACGGTGCCCTTCGCGACGTCGACGGCCATCTCGCCCGCCGAGCCCACGACCTTCAGCACGCCGTTGGCCGCGTCGCCCACGAAGCCCGTCACCGCGCCGGCCACGCTGCCCACCGCGTCGGTCACGTCGCTCACGCGGTCGCCGACCCAGTCGAGGAAGCCTTCGTTGCGGTTGAAGAGCTCTTCGTGCGCTTTGCCCTTGTCGAGCGACTCGAGGCGCGTGCCCAGAGCGGCCATGAGGTCTGGCTTCCCGCCGTTGTCGACGTGCTCGTAGAAGCCGTCGTCGAGGTGCATGAGCTCGCTCTGGTTCGGCAGCTTCTGGGCGATCTGATCAGCGAGGTACGCCGAGCCGATGGGGCCCGCGTCGGTGGCGACGTCAGAGAGCGCGCGCACCGTGTCTTTCACCGCGCGGGCGTCGGTCTTGCCCGTGAAGTCTTCGTCGCGAACGTTCTTCTCGAGCACGTCGGTGATGTGATCGAGCGTGGGCGCCGAGGCGCGGAGGAGCGCGTTCGTGTAGGCCGGGTCGTTGGCCGAGTCGGACAGCTCACGGAGCTTCTGCGAGGCGGCGTTGGCGGCCTCGGCGTCTGACTTGCCCGCAGCATGCGCGTCGTCCCAGGCGCGCTGCACCTCGGTGGCTCCAGCCGCAGCGCGTTGATCGACGGTGGGCGGCAGCGGCGCCGACGCCTCTTTGGCTGCCTGCCGGCGCTCGATGGCATCGGGAGAGCCGGCGAAGGTCTGCGGCGCGCCGGTCTGCGCCTGTTGCGAGGTCTGCGCGCGGCGTTCGATGGCGTCGGGCGTTCCCGTGAACGCGGGTCGTGGTGGCAGCGGCGCGTTCGACGACTGCAGCGCCTTCAGCTCGTTCAGCGACATGGTGCGGCCGGCGGTCGGCGCGCTGGGAGGCGGCGTACCGAGCCCGTCTTTCGCGCGAGCGCGCAAGGAGCGCCCCAACCCCGTCGAGAGCTCATCTTTGCCGAGGGCCTGGCGAACGCCCGAGGCCGTGGGCTTGTTGCCGGCGCTCGCGCTGAGGGCCTTCTTCGCGGCGGCGTCGACGGTCTTCTTCGCTGCCTGCTGGGCCTGGCGCTGGGCGGCAGCTTCGGCGGCTTTGCGGGCGGCTTCTGCGGCACGTTTCCGGGCGGCCTCTTCGGCGGCACGGCGGGCGGCTTCGGCAGCGGCGCGGGCGGCAGCACCAATATCGTTGCTCATGCGGAGGCTCCGGAGGGGGAACAGCGATGGTGCACCATCATCGGCTGAGAAAAGTCGCCGCGCCGTCCACAGAACGTCAGGCCGAGTGACAGGCCCGAGGGAATTTCGGGGTGAATTTCGTCGAGACATCGCCCCGCGACCCACCGCTGCCTACCTCCTGCGCCATGCGCTGACAGCGCGGTAAGGTTCAGACCGTGCGCTCGACCATCGATCTCCACCTCATCGAGGGCGACGTGCTCTCGGCGGCCTGCGACCTCACCTGCTTCAAACACGCGCAGTCGTTCTACGGCGCCGACGAGATCGCCGTGTCGGCCATCGCGAACCGGTCGGGCCGCAGCTGGAACGACTTCGAGGTGCCCATCGGCGAGGTGCGTTCGTTCGAGACGCTCGGCGCGATGACGGCTCCGCGCGCGGCCTTCTTCGGCACCGATCGCCTCGGCACCTTGCGGTACCACGAGCTCCGACTCCTCGCCGGGCGCATGTTGTCGTTCGCGCAGACGCAGCCGTCGGTGAAGCGCATCGCCACCACGGTGCATGGCGTTCGCGCGGGGCTCGACGAGCAGGAGGCGGTGCTCGCACTCGTCGGCGGCTTCATCGACGCGTTCCAGAAAGGCGCGGGCGGTGACATCGAAGAGGTGTCGATCGTCGAGCGGAACTCCGGGCGCGCGCGGCGCATGCTGCAGACGCTCGAGGACGGGCTCTCGAAGACGACCGGCGTGACGAAGCTCGCGAGCGGTGCGTTTCGCGTCGAGCGCAGCGTCGCCTTCAAGCAGGCCGCGGTGATGGCGACCGCCGGTCAGGCCACGCAAGAGAAGCCGCACGCCTTCGTCGCGATGCCCTTTCTCGCCGAGCTCGAAGACGTCTTTCACTACGGCATTCAGGCGCCGGTGAAGTCAGCGGGGCTGTTGTGTGAGCGCGTCGATCAGGTCGCCTTCGATGGGCTGATCATTCAGCGCATTCGGGAGCGCATCGAGACGGCGAAGGTCGTCATCGCCGATCTCTCGACCGCGAACCCGAACGTCTACCTCGAGGTCGGCTACGCGTGGGGCCGCAGCAAGCCGACCATTCTGCTCGTGCGCGACGTCAGCGAGCTGCGCTTCGACGTGCAGGGCCACCGCTGCCTCATCTACCGCTCGATTCGCGAGCTCGAGTCGCTGCTCTCGCAAGAGCTCAAGCGCCTCGGCTCCTGACGAACGAAAGAGTTTCGTCGCCCTCCCGCCCTGGATTTGCGTGGCGCAACCGCTGCGCGCCCGAGCTCTTGGCTTCGCAGCAGGGAAAGGTGGCACAACCGATGCTCTTGCGAGTGGTCATGTCCAAGACCATTCCGAGCGTTCGCAAGTTCATGACGACGTCGCCGTTCACCGTCGAGCCCGCGGCCGTGCTGGCCGAGGCCCACAACCTGATGCGCGAGAAGCACATTCGGCACCTGCCCGTGTGCGAAGGCGTTCGGGTCGTCGGCATGTTGTCTGACGGAGACCTCTATCGCGCCGAGTCGGTGAACGGGGCCGACGCGAACAAGATCTCGATCAAAGACGTGATGACCGCGAAGCCGTACACGGTGTCGCCCGACGCGCCCATCGACGAAGTGGTGAAGGAGATGGCCGACAAGAAGTTCGGGTCGGCCGTCGTCGTCGACAACGGCAAGGTGGTGGGCATGTTCACCGCGACCGACGCGTTGTCTGCCTTCGCCGAGTTGCTGCAGACGCGCCTCAAGCACTGAGCTGGGTCACCTCGAATCAAGCGCCTCTTCACGCGGCGCCGATGGGCACCTGCTCGGTATCCCCCCGGAGAGGGAGCAGGTGCCCGTCGTCTTTTTCCCGTGACGAAATCGGCGTGAGCCGTACCTTGCGCCGCATGACTCGACTCCGTTCGTTGGTCCTCGTCGTGGTGTCCGTTTTCGTGGCCTGCAAGACGGCCGAGACGCCGAAGCCGGTGACGCCGGCGCCCGCTCCCGTCGCTGAAGCACCGAAGCCTGCGACGCCGCCCGCGCCGCCTCCCGAGCCGAAGGTCGAGCTGCCTGCGGTGAAGCCGTTGCCTGCGCTGCCCGTGGGCATGGTGGAGCCGAAGTCGCCCGCCGAGAACCCCATCACCGCCGAGAAGGCCGAGCTGGGCTGGTTTCTCTTCTTCGAGCCGCGCCTGTCGAAGGACGGCTCGATGGCCTGCGCGCAGTGCCACCACACCGACAAGGCGTACACCTCGGGCAACGCGCTCGACGCGAAGGTGGGCGGCGCGATGAACAAGCGCAACGCGCCGACGATGGTGGGCCTGGGCTTCCACTCCAGCTGGTACTGGGACGGCCGCATGGCGACGCTCGAGGCCGTGAGCAACGCCGCGTGGAAGGGACAGCTTGGCGCAGACCCGGCGACGGTGGTGGCGACGCTCAATGGCGTGCCCGTCTACAAGGCGATG
>JAEUJR010000138.1 GCA_016793585.1 Archangium sp. | reverse complement strand
ACGAAGCGGCGGCTCGAGGCGCGCGGGGTGCGGGCGCAGTGGGTCGAGGTGAACGGCTCCATCGAGCTGCAGCTCGGTGACGAGCTCGTGCGCATCTGGTTCCCCGGCAAGGGCCACACCGACGGCGACCTGGTCGCGTACCTCGTGAAGCGAAAGCTGCTGGTGACGGGCGATCTCGTCACCGCCGAGAACGAGCCGGTCATCGACGTTGGGTCTGGTGGCGACGTGCTCGCGTTTCGGCACACGCTCGAGGCGCTGCTGCAGCTCGACTTCGTGACGGCGCTCCCAGGCCACGGAGCGCCCGTCGGTCGCGCCACGCTCGTTCGCCTGCGTGACTACCTCGCCCAGCTCGAGCTCGAGGTGCGTGACGGCCAGGCGCGCGGGTGGACGGAGGATGAGGTGGTCGCCGGCGTCACCATGAAGGGCGCACCCGACCTCGAGCCCGTGCCGTTCGGCGCGAACCGTGAGAAGACGACGCGGCTGATGGACCGTGCGCTGCGCGCGCGCAAGGAGTGACGAGATGGCGAAGACGGTGAAGGTGGCTCCCTCGATTCTGTCGGCTGACTTCGGCCGCCTCGCCGACGAGGTGCGCGCCATCGAGCAGGCGGGCGCCGACTACGTGCACGTCGACGTGATGGACGGCCGCTTCGTGCCCAACCTCACCATCGGGCCGCTCGTCGTCGAGGCCGTGAAGCGGGCGACGTCGCTGCCGCTCGACGTGCACCTGATGATCGTCGAGCCCGAGAAGTACATCGCTGACTTCGCGAAGGCGGGCGCGAACCTCATCACGGTGCATCAAGAGACGTGCCCCCACCTGCACCGCACGCTGCAGCAGATTCGGGCTGCGGGCGCGAAGCCGTCGGTGGTGCTCAACCCGTCGACGCCGCTCGCCACCATCGAAGAGGTGCTCGGCGAGGTCGATCAGGTGCTGCTCATGAGCGTGAACCCCGGCTTCGGCGGGCAGACCTTCATCGAGGCGACGGTCGACAAGGTGAAGCGCCTGCGCGCCATGCTCGATGCACGCGGCCACTCGAACGTCGACATCGAGGTCGACGGCGGCATCAACGCCGACACGGCGAAGCGGGTCATCGCCGCCGGAGCCTCGGTGCTCGTCGCGGGCAACGCGGTCTTCAAGACCCCCGACTACGCGAAGGCAATCTCGTCGCTGCGCTCGTGAGCGGCGCACGTTTTTCGTTCACGGGCGCGCGCTCGACCGTGCTTCTCGTCAGATGCTGCTGGCCCGATGAATGCTGATCTTCCCGGCGGAGGTGTACGCCGTGAAAGCCAGCCGCGTGATGACCAAAGACGTGACCTGCATCACCCCCGACTTCGGCCTCGAGCGCGCGTGGGCGTTGATGAAGAAGCTCAACGTCAGACACCTGCCGGTGGTGTTCTCGGGGAAGGTCGTCGGCATCTTGTCCGATCGCGATCTGCTGCTGCGCGCGTTGCCAGTCGAAGGTGGCGCGCTCTCGTTTCCGCCGCTCGCGGCCGGTGAAGCGATGACGCCGCACCCGATCTCGTGTCAGCCCGCGACGCCGGTGTCGAAGCTGGCCGCGCTCATGCTGCAGCACCGCATCGACTCGATTCCCATCGTGAGCCTGCGCGACGACCTCGTCGGCCTGGTGACCTCGACCGACTTGATCGAGCTGCTGACCGCGCCCGAGACCATCACCGACACCTTGCCCTTCGAGTTCAACGTGAAGCAGGCCGAGGCCGCGGCGGCGTGAACGTCACTCGATGAGGCCGTGCTTCACCAGCCACGTCGCGAGGAAGCCTGCGACCCACGGCTCACGGCCGCTCAAGGTGGCCTCGAGGTGCTGCTTGAGCGTTCCCCAGGCGCGCGGCGTCTCGCAGAGCGTCAACGCCCAGCGCACGTCGTCGTCGCTGATCAGCACGCGCAGCTCGGGGTAGATGACCCACGGCTGGCCCTCGGTGCGGCTGAACGCCGTGCGCGTCACCATGCGCTCGTCGGCGATCTGCTCGGTGGGGAAGTGGGCGAACGCGCGCTGGAAGTCGAGCTTGAGCGGGTGCGCGCGGGCGGCCGGCGTGAAGGGCTTCGAGGCCAGCGCCTTCCACGTCGCCTCGAGCTGCTTCACCACCACGCGCCAGTCGTAGGTCGTCTTCGCGCGCTGGCGGGCCGTGGCGCCCAGGCGCTCGCGCAAGGCCCGATCGGTCGCCAGCTCTGACATCGTCGCGGTCAACGTCTTGAGGTCGACCTCGACGCTTTGCCCGAGGATGAGGTGCAGCGGGCGCTCGTAGAGCAGGGGCCCCAGCTCTGACACCTGCGTCCAATCGACGCCGAGGCGCGTCGTCACGCGGCGCCCCACCTGCTCGTCGACGGTGTCTTTGTAGCCATCGAAGTCAGAGGCGATGACGGGCAGGCCGGCGGCGAAGGCCTCGATGACCGATTGGCCGAACGTCTCCTGCAGGTTGTCGACGGGCGAGACGAAGACGTCGGCCGCCGAGAGCAGCAGGCGCTTCTCGGGCGCCGAGAAGTCGACGCGGAACGTGACGCGATCGTCGACGCGCAGCACCTTCGCCCACAGCGCGAGCATCTCGGGCGTCTTGGTGCCCTGCCGCGCCCCCGCCAGCACGAGGTGCACGTCGAGCTTGTGCTCGTGCACCAGGGCCGAGAACGCCTGCAGCAGCGGAAAGGCGTCGAGCTTGTCGTACTCGGTGAAGCGCGCGAGCGAGAGGAACACGACGCGCTCCGCAGGCAGCCCGAGCGAGGAGCGCGCCTCGTGTTTGAGAATCGGCGTGAGCGCCTCGACGTCGACGCCGAGGGGAACGTGCGGCAGCTGCCAGCGGGCGAGCGGCCCGGGAAGGCCCCGCTCCTTGAACGCCGCCTCGACGTCGTCGAAGCACTGCTCCATCGTTCGCCGCCCCTGCGTCGACGAGCAGAAGATGGCGTCGGTGGCCGAGGGTTGCAGCAGCGGCCACCGCGCCAGCTCCTGGTGCAGGCGCGGGTAGCTCAAGGAGTGGGTCTGCCCCGTCACCGGCGTGGCCTTCGTCGCGTACCGGTCGCGCAGGGCCACGAGGTCGAACAGGCGCTCGAGATGTGCCGGGTGGTGCAGCACGTCGATGTGGCCCGCGCGCAACAGCTCGGGCACCTGCAGCAGGTGACAGGCCTGCAGCCGGCCCTGCGGCAGTCTCCACTCGGAGATGAGGGCCTCGAAGACGGGAAGATCGGCGTCTTCTCCGGCCACCATCAACACACGCTCGAACGACGAGTGATGCACCAGCGCGTCGAGCAGGGCGCCGTTCGCGACCGTGCGGCCGACGAGCACGCCGCCGGGGTGGGTCCACGTTCCGGGCAAGGCCAGCGCCGCGAGCGTTTGCATGGCGAGGGTCTAGCACCGGGGCCCCGATGGGAGCGCGGCCACGAGATGGAGTAGAGAGCCTGGGCGCATGAACGCCTCCTGGAAAGCCTCGCTGCTCAGCGCGCTGCTGCTGGGCGCCGGCTGCGACGACGCTCCGAAGACCGAGAAGCCCGACGAGCCCGAGAAGGCCCAGGAGGCGAAGGCGCTGCCGGCGGTCGCGGCGGCGCTGACGGCCGCACCCGGGCGGGTGAGGCCCGAGAAGGAGTCGAAGCGGCGGCCCAGGTCGATCTTGCTGGCCGAGGCGCGCGAGCTGATCGGCTGGCGGGTGGCCGACGGTTTTCTCTCGCGCGACGAGATTCTGACGGCCGCGGTGCAATCGGCCGACGGGCGCGAGTCGCTCAAGGCCGAGCTCGAGAAGGTCGTCGACGAAGAGCTGAGCGCCCACCGCAGACGCGAAGCCGAGTGGAGGTACCTCACCGACGCCGATCGGCTCAGCCGCGCCTTCAAGACGCTCGAGAAGCAGGGCGTCATCGCGCGGGAGCGGTTCGCCGATTGCCGCAAGTGTGGTGTCGCCGACATGAAGCTGCTGCGTGAAGACCTGCTCGAGCGCGGCCAGCGCGCCGATGGCTACGTCTTCTTCACCGATCAAGACGCCGATGGCCTCTCGGAGTCGGGTGAGCTGGTGCTCGAGTACGGCAGCTTCCGTGAAGACGCCGAAGCCGCGCAGAAGGTCGGCGGGCGGGTCGAGCAGGTGCTCGAGTCGGAGGGGCTCTCTGCCGTCGCCGAGACCGACGACGAAGGCGGCGAGACGTACCTCGTGCTGTCGGGCCTCGACTGGCAGAAGCGCCGGTTCACGAAGGCCCCCGCGAAGTAGCCAGACATGACGACGCCGGCGAGGCGGAGCGAGGTGCTCCAACCTGCCGGCGCCGGCCCTGCGTTCGGGTCTGTTACTTCCCGATGATGTTGAACTCGACGCGGCGGTTGTTGTCGCGGCCCACCGGCGTGTCGTTCG
>JAEUJR010000155.1 GCA_016793585.1 Archangium sp. | reverse complement strand
TCACCGCGCCCGTCATGCCGTTCATTCGATAGACCGTCGTCGACGTCTCGCCCTGGCGCTGCAGGAAGATCCAGAAGTCTCCGCCCCAGAACGCGAACGCCCAGGCCGTTGGAGTTCCCATCAGCGACGGCGCTGGGAAGCTGCGCACCGCCATGCCGTTCGTCTTCGAGAGCTCACTCACGAGCGGCGGGCTCACGTTGGGAAAGAACGCCCACAGGTGCGCGTCGCCGGTGCCAGTCAGCTCGGGTGCGCCGTTCAGCTGCGCACGGAGCGTCACCGCGTACGGCGCCGTCGTCGAGAGCGTGCCGAACTGGCTGGTGGTGAAGTTCGCGTTCACCGCGTTGCCGGCGACGTAGAGCGTGTCGGTCGTTCCTCCCGCGGTGTCGGTGACGAAGCCCATGCCGTAGACCTTCGCGTTGGTCGGGCTGCTGACGGCGATGCGCGTGCACGCGAGGGTGTTCACGTCGACGCGAAAGAGCTCTCCATTGCCGTAGACGACCCACGCCTTCGCCTGGCGATCGACTGACATCGAGAACGGCGTCGCGCCACCGGCGGCAGGGCAGGCGAGGCGGCCCTTGTCGGTGAAGGCGCCGGGCATGCCAGCGAGGCGCGGGTTGAAGCTCGAGAAGGTGCCGTTCGAATCGACGACGTAGACGAGCTTGGCGTCGTCGGAGCAGGGGTCGATGAAGCCGGCGTCGTTGGACCCCGAGCCGCCGCCTGTTGCGGTTCCACCAGCAGACGCCGAGCCACCCGCCGTCGCGCTGCCCCCGGCCGTCGCGCTGCCACCGCCCGTCGAGCCGGGAATGCTGCAGGCTCCCGCAGCGCAGGTCTGGCCCGATGCACAGGTGTTGCACGACGAGCCGTTGCGGCCGCACTGGGTCGCGTCGGTGCCCGCCACACAGCGATCGTCACGGGAGCAGCAGCCCATGCACGTCATCGGCGTGCACGTTCCGCGCGTTCCACAGCCAGCCAACAGCGCCGTCACAGCAGCGAGCAGCACCAACCGGGTCGTCATCTCGAGGAGTGAATCAGGTTCACGGCCTTCGTGCGAAGCCGACCTGTGCGCGGGTCGATCGAGGGCTCGTTGAACGCCGCCTGGGGCTTCGTGACCACCAGGCGCGCCCGCTGCGGCGCAGGCCCCACGCGCACCGTCATGCCCGAGGTGAAGCGCAGGCAGTCGGCCTCCATGCCATCGGAGAAGATGGTGCCCGACTGCGGCATCAGCGACTCGATGTGCAGCTGCGCCTCGTGCTCGAGCCAACCCACGACGTTCTTCGCTTCGGAGTGCTTCGAGATGAACGGCTCACGCACCACGTAGAAGAGGCGCGGGTCGTTCCACGGCATCGCGAGGGGCCCGATGGCGCGCCCGCCGAAGAACGCGCCGACCCGCTCGGCCATGGTGCGCACCGACGAGAGCCAGCCGGTCGAGCCTGCGCCGGTAGAGACGATCACGCCGCTCGACGACTGCCGCTCGGCGGAAGGTTCGGGCTTCTTCTTCGACGCGGAAGCCGTCCACAGGCGGTAGTGCGCCGACTGGTGGGTCGTCTCGCCGATGTACAGATCGTTGAACGCGAGCAGCGTCTGCCCGTCACTCGTCTGCGCCCGCGCGAGCGTCACCTCGGCGACCGGCATCTTGCCCTCGATGGTGCGCGTCACCGCCACGCGCACGCCCTCGACGTCGAAGGGCAGCAGCTGGCCATCGAACCGGTCGGGGTCGGGGTTCACGCCGATGAGCGGCTGCGCGCCGATGTACTTCGCCGTGTTGGCGACCAGCCCGTCCTGGCCCGCGGCGATGACGAGATCGCTCGGCCCGAAGTGGTACGTCGAGAGCAACGATCGATCGAGCCGCTGCACCGGCAGGCCGAGCTCGAGCTGCTTCTCGATCTCGTCGACCGATTGCCGGTACACCTCGTCCTCGTCGGCGTAGTCCTCGAAGTCGAGGCCCGCGTGCTCCAGGTAGAACTTCGCCTGGGCGCGCGTGTTGAAACGCTCGATGAGCCCCTGCAGCCGCGTCTTCCGGGTGACGAGCACGAGCTTCTCGAACATGACGGCGCCTCACTTTCCGTTCGGCAGGGCGGGCTGCATGAGCGACTTGAGGAGATCGGGGCTCATGTTGAGTTCGCCGATCTTGGTCGCGTTCTCGGCGAGCTCACGGAAGGCGACAGCGATCATCGACGCGGGATCCATGCGGGCGCTCGACAGCGCCTGAAGCGTCTTCCAGTCGAGCTGGCGAATCGGGGCGAGCGTCTTGTCGAGCGTGTACGCCTGCGCATCGGCCAGCGTGCGCTCGTTCGAGGCCTTCTGCTCGAGCAGCTTCTCGCGCTCCTTCTCCATCGCGATGTCGGCGGCCATCTTCGTCTCGCGAATGTGACGGCGCTTGGTCTCGACCATGATCTCGGTCTCGAGCTCGCTCTGTTTCACGCGGCGCTCCTGCTCGACCGCGGCGTTGCGGCGCTCGTAGATCGCCTCGTCGCTCTGCCGCTGCAGCCCTTCACGCGCTTCGGCCTCGAGCGCGCGCGCCATCTCGGGCGTCGGCCGCACCGACAGCACCGACACGCTCAACACCTCGACGCCGAGCATCTGCACCACCTCGGTCGACCGCAGGCCCGTGATGACCGCCTTTTCGAGCTGCTCCGAGCGCGTCAGGCCTTCGCGCAGACCCCACTGCTGCAACGAGGTGCGGGTGAGAATCTGCGCCGCGTAGACGAGCCGCTCGGTCAGCTTCTGGGGATCTTCGGAGCGATACGCACCGCTCGCCGTCACCGAGTAGTCCATCAGCGCGGCCAGCTTCTTTGGCTCGGCCACCCTGAACGTCAGCTGCCCCTGCACCGTGACCTGCTGAAAGTCGGCGGTCACCTCGGTGAAGGCGAACGGCACGTCGACGCTCGCCATCGGCACTGCCACGAGGGTCGTCGTCGGCTCCCAGTAGAAGAACGAGAGCCCCGCTCCCTCGCGCTTCAGCCGGCTGCCCTTGAACTGCATCACCCACGTCGTCGGCGCTGCCTTCATGTACCTGATCACGTGTGACCTCCGTTTGAGTCGATATGACTCTAACGACGGCAATAATAGAGTCAAGGTGACTGTTTCGTCGGCCGCGGGCAGAGTGCGGTCATGAGCTGGGTGAAGAAGGACGATGGTCGACAGGATCACGAGTGTGATCGGTGCCGTGCGCACCCGACAGAAGCGCTCCCGTTCAAGTCCTGGGGCGTTTTTCTGCTGCCGCCTCCCGAGAACGCGAAACACTTCTGCCCGAACTGTCTGCCGGCGCTGCGGGTGGCGATCGATCAGGCGATGGCGACGACGACGCTCTGACGACGGGAAGAACGGAGAGGGCGGGGCGTTCAAAGGCGCTCGATGCTGCGAGACGCGCTCGCAGGGCAGCGCTAGAGGACCTTCGACATGTTGCCCTATCTCGAGTTGCCGCAGCTCTCGTTGCCGCTCGGCCAGAAGATCGACGTCTTTGGCGTGCTCTCGACGATCGGCGTCGGCGTGGGCGCAGTGCTGGCGGCCCGCGCGGCGCGCAAGTACGGGCCGGGTGACGATGAGCCACTGCGCGGGGTGGTGACCTGGGCGGTGATGTTCGGCCTCTACGGCGGGCACCTGCTGCACCTCTTCGGCTACCACCCCGAGCTGCTGAAGGCAGACGACCCGTTTCTGGTGTTGCGCTTCTGGGAAGGGCTGTCGTCGATGGGCGGCGTGCTGGGCGCGTTGCTCGGCATCTTCGTCTACTTCCGCCGCATCAAGACGCCGGTGACGCCGTACCTCGACGCGCTCGCGCTGGGCACGGCTCCGGGCTGGGCGATCGCGCGGGTCGGGTGCTTCTTCGTGCACGACCACCCGGGCGTGAAGACGGACTTCTTCCTGGCGGTGAACTACCCCGGCGGGCCGCGCCACGATCTCGGGCTCTATGACGTGTTCGTGCTGCTGGCGTTGACGGTGATGCTGTACGTCGCGTCGACGCTCAAGCTGAAGCAGGGCCGGTTGATGGGCCTTCTCGCCGTCGCGTACTCGGCGAGCCGGTTCGGGCTCGACTTCCTGCGGGCGTCAGACTTGTCCTTCGTCGACCGTCGCTACTTCGGTCTCACGCCGGCGCAGTACATCGTCGTGGGGCTCTTCGCGGTGGGAGTCTGGTTGCTGACGAGACCAGCGCCCGAGGTTCAGCTGATGGAGGTCGCGGTGCACAAAGAACCTGCTGTCGAACCCGCACAAACATGATTGACAGGGTCTGGCGGAGTGACGTATTCGCCGCCGCCGCAGCGACGGGAGCGTAGCTCAATTGGCAGAGCAATGGACTCTTAATCCATAGGTTGAAGGTTCGATTCCTTCCGCTCTCACAGTGAAAAACGGCCGGTGACTCGAGAGAGCGCCGGCCGTTTGTGTTTTCCCCGGTGGTACGAAGCGCAGTGGGGCAGGTGGCGTAACTGGTAGCCGCGCGGGGCTTAGAATCCCGTGCCGAAAGGCGTGCGGGTTCGAGTCCCGCCCTGCCCACTCACGCGCGAGAGGTTGAATCCTCCGAGGTCTTCAGCGGTTGGCGCGTTGTGACTCGTTGCTGGCGGCGCGTCGGTCACAGCTCCAGTCACAGGCGAGTGTGACTGGCCCACCGCGAACTGCAGCACCTGCGCGCCCGAGCTCGGGAACGGCTCGAGGCGGAGCGACGCCACAGCGGCGCACTTCGCCTCCCAGGGGAGCGAGGTGTACAGGTCGAGGATGTCGCGCTTCCCGGTGTGCGTGATGCTGCGGACGCTCGCCGGCAACCCGCCATCGGCCTGAGCCAGCGTGATGAAGGTGCGGCGGAGATCATGAACGCGGAGGCGCTCCGACGCCGCCATCGTGCGAAGACCGAGCTGGCCGAGCGCGCGGTGCAATCTGTCCATGCGCGGCTCCTCGTTGATGTGCGAGCCGTCGCGATTCGAGAGCACCAGGTCGTCGGAGTTCGGGTGACGGCCCATGTGCTCGAAGAAGCCGTGCAGCTTCCACTCGCGAAGCAGGGCCGCGAGCGCGGGGTGAATCGGAGCGAGGCGCGTCTCACCTGTCTTCGTCGGCTTCTCGCGCTTCGCCTTTCTGCTCCACGAGAAGGCGACCGTCATTCTCCCGAGCGGCTTCACCTCGAACTCGATGTGTCTCCAGCGCAGCGCGGAGATTTCGCCCGTGCGCAGGCCAGTGAAGAGCACGATGGCCCACGTGAGTCGGTCGAACAGCTCGAGCGGCTCGCTGATGATGGCGCGCGCCTCTTCGCGGGTGAACACCGCCTGCGCTCTCCACTCCGGATTCTTGTCGAGCTTCTTTGGCAGGTAGCCGCGGGGAACGTTGCACGGGTTCGCCGGCACGAGCTCCTCGGCGACCGCCGACTCGAAGAACGTGTGAAGCGAGCCGTACACCTTCCGAACCGTCTTCGGCGCGAGGTCCTCACGCTTCGGGCCCATCCGCGACTTCAGCCTGCTCAGCACGGCTCGAATGTGCAGCGGACGCACCTCAGCCAGAGGCAGCGTCAGCAGCTCGGCGCAGTGGTTGGTGATGTCGCGCGCGTCGTCCTTCGCCATCGACAGGCCCTCACGCCGACGTCGGTCTTCCCAGACCTCGAGGTACGCGGCGACTGTCGTTGCTGCCGGCTTCTGTGGCGCGGCGAGGCGTTGCTCGGTCGCCTTCAACAGCGCTCGAGCTTGTTCCTCCTGGCCCTGCAGCAGGCCCGTCTTCACCTGGTGGCGCTTTCCCTCGGCGTCGTAGAAGTTGAGCCACAGCGAGCCGCGGCGAAGGAAGACCGTACCCATGACGCTCAGCCTGCCTTGCGCTTCGTGATGCGGTCCACGATGGAATCCACCGTCGCCACTGGCTCAGCGGACTGAGGGGGCGCCGCCATCAGCGCCTCGACGTCCTCCCACTTCACGAGCCGCTTCCGGCCTGCGTGGTACTCGCGCAGCTGGCCTGTCCGTCGCCACTTCCGGAGCAGGGCTGTGCTGACGCCCGCACGAGCCGCCGCTTCCTTCACGGGCATCAACCCACTCGTCGACCCACCCGCGAGCCGGGCAACCATCTCGCGCAGCTCGCGGACCTCTTCACGCACCGCGGCCCGGACCAGGTCGCGCATCGCCAGTTCCATGCTCACGAATCACCTTCCTTTTGTCCGGAAACTCCGAAAACCCCGGGAACCGAATTCCTCAAGATGTACGCCAGGTTGCGAGCGCGGTTGTTGGCGTTCGTCATGCGCTGCGAACCTCCCGGGAACCCGTGTTCAGGTAGATGCGCTCGCCGGGTCGGCCGCCCTTGGGGCCTCGCGGCGTCGTCTCTCGCACCAGCTCGCCGCAGCGCTCGAGCTCCTCGAGCAGGTCGCCGAGGTGGTGAGTCTGCGCGATGCCCATCGTGTTCTTCAGCTTCGCCCACAGCTCAGAGCGGAGGATGCCCGGGTGCTGTGCGAGAACCTCACGGAGGCGGTCGAGCTTCCTCGCGACGGGGTTCTCCTGGCTGACGCGGTAGACCTCGCAGGCCTGCAGGAATCCCCACTCGGCGATGGCGATGCCGCGCTCGAGCGCATCGAGCGGGACTTCGCGGTCGATGTTGCCCTCGTGACTGACGGACTCGGCCATGTGAATCACGCCGGCCAGGCGGAGCGCGAGCCCGGGCATCTTCGAGACCCAGCCGCACGGCTCGCGCCAGAGCCCGCCGGGCCGCTGCTTCACCTCGTGGTCGCGCTCCCACATCTCGAAGCGCTTCTGCGCTTGCGAGGTGAGCCGCACGAGCCGAGGCGCGCCGTGGGCAGCTCGGTTGAGTCGTTGGACGCACTCCTCGGCGGCGTCGCGGTGCGACTGGGGAACTGCAGGGCCGGGCACACGCCAGCCGCGGAGATCGGGGGCGCACGCCATGAGAAAGCGCGCGAGCTCGCCGCGCTCGTCGTGACCAGTCTTCTCGAGGAAGTCCTGCACGGGCTTCAGCTGCGACTCGAGCGCCACAGTGAGCCGCGGCCGGTCGACGGTGATGCGACCTGCCATCTGGCGTTCAACGCGCACCTGATCGCCGCTGTACGCCTGCAGGAGCACGTCGGTCGCCGGGCCGCCGCCCTTCGTGTACGCGCCGCCGGCCACCCGGAAGAGCTTGGGTTCCGCCGACCACACCGCAGCGTGACCGCCGTTCTCCTGCATCAGCGACGCGAGGCGCTCATCGGTGACGTCGGTCGCCCAGAGCCGAGGGTTCGGCGCCCCTGCCTTGGTCAGCGCCTTCAGCTCGTCTGCCGCCTGTGCAGCTTCTTCAGCATTGCTGCTGGCGGCGCGCTCCTCGAGCTCGTCGAGCTTCGCCTGGTGCGCCTGCTTCATCGCCTCGGTTCGGGCCTTCTCCGCACGCATCAGCAGACCAGTGAAGGGCTTCATCGTGGGACTCTTCTTCGAGCCCGACGGCGCAATCGTGAGCACGTAGAGCGTCGTTGGCTCCTCCCAGCCGTCGCGCGCCTCGACGTCGACGAAAGGGCCGGCCACCAACGACGGCACGGCAAGAGCCTTGAGCGCGACCATCTCGAACGGCGCACCGAGGTTTCGCGCGAGCGCCTCGCTGAAGTCGCGGAGCGGCGCAGGCAGCCACGCGGGGTCGAACCGCGGCAGCCGATACGCCGGCGGCCCCTCGGGCGCTGGGTTGGGAGAACCAACCTTCCCGTTGGCCGAAACCGGCTTCAGCTTCGCGGCTTCTTTCAGCGCCGCCGACAGTCGTTCACCCATGACCCACCGCCTCCCACCGCTGCGTGTTCGTGATGGCGTCGAGCAGCACCTCGTCGCCGAGGTCGCTCCAGTCGCCGAGCTTCTTCCCGTCCTCACCCCGGCCCTGTGGCGCGCGGATGCGGAACAGTCGGCAGCGCCCATCGAGCGCGGCCGCAATCTCTTCCGTGTAG
>JAEUJR010000100.1 GCA_016793585.1 Archangium sp. | reverse complement strand
TGATCAGGCGAGACGCCGGTGCCCTCTTCGAGCTCCTTGCGGAACTTCTCGTCGGTGTACTGGGGAATGTCGCGAGACGCGCGTGAGATGAGCAGGGCCTTGGCCATGTGCGCCTGCGCGAGCTGACGCGGCGACGGAGGCGGCTCGAGCTCCAACAGCGTCTTCAAGTTCTTCGCGGCCGCGATGTAGCCTCTTGCAGGCTCTGGCTGGTCCAGCACGAGCAACGCGGTGCCGAGCAGTGCTTCGGGGTGCGTGTTCTTCGTGTAACGGAGCGCGCTGTTGAAGTGACCGAGTGCCGAGGTGACGTTGCCGGTGCGACGCTGGAGCGTGCCCAACCCAATGTACACGCGCGGGTCATCAGGAGCGGCGCTCTGCGCCTTCTCCATGCTCTCGCGAGCGCGGTCGAGGTCGCCCTGGTTCATCTGGAGCAGGCCCTGCGTCATGTAGAGCAGCGCCGACTTCTTGTTCTCGGCCTCGGCGGTCTTCACGCGATCTTCGATGAGGCGAAGACCCTCGCTGCCCTTGCCCGAGTAGTAGGCGAGCAGCGACTCGGCGGCCCACTGGTACGAGAGGTTCTTCTGGTCGCTCTGGTCCTTCGACTCCTTGAGGAACTCTTCCGCGCGGCCCTTGATGGTGTCGTCGTGCTCGTGCTCGCCCCAGCGAACCGTGTACGCGTACGCGAGAATGCGGTGCGCGAGCGGCGAGTTCGGGTCGAGGTCGAGCGCCTGCTCCGCCAGCTTGCAGGCCTCTTTGTACGCCTGGAAGGTGTCGGTCTTGAGCAGGTCCTGCGCGGCGGTGATGAGCCGATTCACCTCGCGGTTGCGCTTCGCAATGTACTGACCGACGCCGTAGTAGACCCCCGCGCCGACTGGCACGGCGAAGATCAGCATGAAGAACAACGCCTTCGCGAGGCCGCCGCCCGAGTCCTTCTTGCGCTTCTTGGTGGGGACGACGGAGAGCTCGGAGATCTCGCTCTGTTCGGAGACGGACTCTTCAGGTTCGAACGCAGGTCGCCGCTGCGCTGCAGGCCGGCTGCCCGTCGCGGGCTTCGCCGACGAGGGGGCACTGCGACGCTGCGGAGCTTGCGCTCCCGACTGCCGCTGCGCCGGAGCCGGCCGAACATCGGCAGGAATCGGGTTCGGCATCGTCACGTCGGTCTCGACGACGATGTTGGGCGCCGACACGCCGTTGGCCGGCGTCATCGGAACCTGGGCAGGCGCCTGCTGCAGAACCGGAACTGGCGGAGGCGGCGGCGCTGCGGGCTTCGGTGGCTCGACGCCCATCTCCTTCATCGAGCTGAGCGTGTCGGCGTCGGTGGCGTCGGCTTCGAACGCCTTCGAGATGGTCGCCTTCGCGGTCTCGCGCTCGCCGCCCTTCCACTGCAGCTGCGCCGTGAGACGGAGCGCGAACTTGTCAGTCGGAACGACCTGCAGCGCGCCTTGAAGCTCTTCGAGCGCCTTCTTGTCTTTGCCCTGATCGGCATAGACGCGGGCGAGGAGAACGCGTGGGTCGGCAAGGGTGGGGTGCGCTTTCACGCCCTTCTTGCAGACGACCATCGCCTCCATGTACCGGCCCATCGCGAGATAGGCCTCGGCAAGGGGCTTGTAGGCCTGTGACGCGGGGTCAGTAGCGAACGCTGCTTCCAGCTTCGCGAGCTCGGCCGGGCTCAACGTCTTCGTCGTGGGAGGCATCTGGAGAGCGTGAGTTTCTGGCACCCGCAATGCAGTGAGTCAAATGTCAAAACCG
>JAEUJR010000098.1 GCA_016793585.1 Archangium sp. | reverse complement strand
TACTCGCAAGCGGCGGTGAGAACGTCTCGGGCGCGCACCGAGATGCAGTTCGGCGCGTGGAAGTTCACCGAAGGCACGCAGCCGTGGACCGAGGCGAACACCTTCTCGTGGGAGTCGGTGACGGCCGAGCTGGCGAAGGGCGCGTTCCGCGACGGCGCCGGCAACGTGGTGGTGAGCGTCGAAGCGAAGGGCTCCGAAGGCGCGCTGCAGCTCACGTACACCGCGAAAGACCCCTCGGTGAACCGGCTCTCGCTCGCGTTCACCTGCGCCGAGGGCGATCGGTTCCTCGGGTTCGGCGCCCAGGCCGACGCGGTCGATCACCGCGGCCACACCCTCGGCTTCTGGATGAGCGAACCCGGCATCGGCAAACGCATGGTCGACGACGAGTACCCCGAAGCGTGGATGCTCGAAGGCACGCGGCACGCGTCGAGCTACGGCCTGCCGACGTTCCTCTCGAACCGTGGCTTCATCGCCGCGGCACAGGTCGACGCTCGCTCGGTCTTCGAGCTCTGCAACGTGAACACCGGCGCCTGGCGCGTCGAGGCCTGGAGCAACACGCTCACGCTCCACGTGTACGCCGACGGCACGCCCGCCAGGACGCTCACGCGCGCGACGGCGGGAATTCTCGGGCGCCCCGCGAAGCCGCCGCCGATGGCGTTCGCTCCGTGGAACGACGCCATCTTCGGGCCCGCCGAGGTGCGCCGCATCGCGAAGCTGCTCCGCGACAACGACATTCCATCGTCCGCCATCTGGACCGAGGACTTCCGCGGCGGCCGCGAGAACGCGTCGACGTACCGCCTCAAAGAGGAGTGGGATCTCGATCGCTCGCTCTACCCCGACGCCGAGGTCATCTCGCGTGAGCTCGCGAGCGCCGGCATCGACTGGCACGCGTACTTCAACACCTTCATCGTTCAAGACGAGCGCATCTTCGGCGAGGCGATGGCGGGCAATCACTTCGTCAAGAACGACAAAGGCGCGCCGTACCTGTTCGATGGTGTCACCTTCAAACCGACGGGCATGGCTTATCTCTCGCGAGCCGAGACGCGCGACTGTGTGAAGGGCTACCTGCGCCAGGCGCTCGACGTCGGCTTCAAGGGGTGGATGGCGGATTACGGCGCGAGGCTGCCGCACGACGCGGTGCTCGCGAGCGGAGAGTCCGCGCGCGAGGCGCCCCACCGCTCCGCCACCGCGGGGGTGAAGTTGAACGCCGAGGTGCTGAAGGAGCGCGACCCGAACGGAGAGCGGCTCGTCTTCTTCTCTCGTGCGGGCTGGTACGGCGCGAACGCGTACGCGCCGGTGGTGTGGGCTGGTGATCAACGCACGAGCTTTCAGCGCGACGACGGGCTCTTCACGGTGCTGCCCATCGGCATCAACCTGGGCCTCTCGGGCGTCTCGACGTACGGCCACGACATCGCCGGCTACCAGTCGACGACGAACCCCAACTCCACGAAGGAGCTCTTCTTCAGGTGGACCTCGCTCGGCGCGCTCTCGCCCGTCATGCGCACGCACCACGGCATCGACCCGCGCGACAACTGGAACCTCGAGAAAGACGCCGAGACGCTCGCGCATTACCGGCGCTGGGCGAAGTTCCACACGCAGCTGTTCCCGTTCTTCGACGGGCTGGCGAAGGAGGCCGAGACGAATGGTCTGCCCATCATGCGCGGCCTCTTCCTCGAGGCACCCGAAGACGTGGCCACGTGGACGATCGCCGACGAGTACGTGCTCGGCCGTTCGCTGCTCGTCGCGCCCATCGTCGACTCGGGCAACACGCGGCCGGTGCACGTGCCGTCGGGGTCGTGGGTGGCGCTCGATGGCTCGGCGACGGTGACGGGGCCCGCTGATCTCACGGCGACCGCTGCGATGGGAGAGGTTCCGCTCTGGCTCCGTCGCGGCGCCGTCGTTCCCCGCTTGCCCGAACGCGTCGACACGCTCGTTCCTGCCGATGCGCCGACGGTCGATCTCGACGACGTGAAGAACGAGCGCGTGCTGCTCTGGGCTCCGGGTGGTGACGAGACCTTCGTCGAGCGTGACGGCACGACGTACCGCTCGACCGCTTCGGCAGACACTGCGTACTCGGAGGGCGGGAGCGCGTTGGCCGACTGCGCCACCGCTGCGCAGCGTGGCTGTGTCGCGCGCACCAATGGCCGGGTGACCGTTCGCCTCGCAGGGCAGGGGCCACTCACCGGAGCACAGGGGGCGCTCACCATCACGGGCCCCACGCGCACCATCGACGTCGAGGTCGTCACCGCACCATGAGACTCGTCATCATCATCGCCGTCTTCGCCACCGCCTGCGCCACCAGCTCGGGTGCGCTCTCGTCAGGAACTCCGATGGACATGACCGCCAACCCCATCGTGCAGACCGGCAACCCGGTGCTGCGCGCGCGCGCGAAAGACGTGACGCCCGAGCAGATCGCGACGCCCGACTTTCAGGCGCTGATCGTTCGAATGACCGAGGCGATGCGAAAGGCTCCCGGCGTCGGGCTCGCTGCGCCGCAGCTGGGCGTGTCGTTGCGGGTGCTGGTACTCGAAGATCGCGCCGAGCTGCAGACCTCGCTCACCCCGCAGGAGCTCGAGGAGCGCGAGCGCAAGCCGGTGCCGCTGCGCGTCTTCATCAACCCCACGCTCACCCCCATCGGAGAAGAGCGCGCCACCTTCTTCGAAGGCTGTCTCTCGGTCGCGGGCTACGCAGCGCTCGTCGAGCGGTGGAGAGAAGTCGAAGTGTCGGGGCTCGACGAGAAGGGCCAGCCGCAGACGTGGCGCGTGCGTGGCTGGCCTGCGCGCATTCTTCAGCACGAGGTCGATCACCTCGACGGCACGCTCTACATCGATCGCATGGTGAGCCGTTCGTTCGGCACGCTGCCGCAGGTGAAGGCGCTCTACGGTGGGAAGCCCATCGCCGAGGTGAAGCCGCTCTTCGAGCGTCACTGACAGCAGCGGAAGCCCGTCGAGTAGTCCCAGTGCGAGACGTCATGTGCGGTCGTCGCGTAGAGGCAGCCGTTCCCGTTGATGACGGTGTCGACGTAGAAGCCGCCGCGGAAGGTGCCCGCAGGGTCTGCCGTCCACTCGTGCAGGTTGCCCATGAGGTCGAAGACGCCTTCGGCTGACGCGCACCCCGAGAAGTCGCCGCTGCGGGCGAGCCCGCCGTCGAGCTGGTTGAGACACGGGCTGTCGATGTGGCTGTAGACCCAGCTCGCGCCGGTTCCATACAGCTCGATGGCCGGGTGCACCGAGCGCCGGTCGTTGCAGACGCCCGTGATGCGCGTGTTGCCGTAGGGGTACGTGGTGTTGGTCGGCCCACGACAGGCGCGCAGCCACTCGGTGTCGGTGCACAGCCGTTTGCCTGACGCGACGCACGCAGCGCTCGCCTGCACCTGCGTGATGAAGCCCTGCGGCACCGCGCCTTCGACCGAGCGCGCGCGCATCGGCCGCGTGCCCGGGTTCACGAAAGGACACCACGTGCCGCCGTCGATTTCTTCGAGGAACGCCTCGTAGCGATCGATGCAGAACGTGCTGACCCGCACCATGCCCGCGGGGCAACCGCCGGTTCCCGCAGCTTCGAGGAGGCCTTCGTTCGGCCGCGGCCGTGCGTTCGGGTCGCACGAGTTGGTGTACCGCGGCGTGCAGCACTGAATGTTCGCCGCGCCCGGGCAGAGTCCAGCCGTGGGCTGGCGGGTGTCGCGGCACTCCGTGACGTCGAGGCAGGTTCCCGGAAGGCCGCCTGCCGTGCAGGTGACGATGATGCCCGCGTCACGAACCCCTGCGTCCATCGGGCCGGCATCGACGAGCCCCGCGTCGCGCAGTCCCGCGTCGACGCCGCCGTCGACCCCTCCATCGCCCGGAGCGCCTGCGTCGAGGGCTCCTGCATCGACGGCGCCTGCGTCAGCGGCACCCGCATCGCCAACGGCTCCACTGTCGGCCACGGGTGTGCCCGCATCGGGCGCAGCGCCCGCGTCGACCCGCGACTCGTCAGGCCCACAGGCGGCCATGACACACATCACGACCCAGCACGTTCGACGCATCAAGACGAGGTGTTGCAGGAACTGAGGGGTCGACACAACTTTCGCTCACCCACCGTGTTGGTGCCGCCATGCGCGCTCTGCTTCCGGTCGTGTGTCTCAGTCTCGCCTGTGGAACGCCTCCACCCGTCGCCGCCGACAGTGGTTCAACCATTGAACCAGATGCCGGAGCCATCGACGCCGGGGTCGACTGCAACGCAGGTGTCGCGGCCTCGAGCGACGTGGTCTTCACCGAGCGAGGCCCCGTGCGAGGCCAGGTCTCGGCCGAGGGCAGGGCGTTTCGTGGGGTGCCTTTCGTGAAGCCGCCTGTCGGCGCCCTGCGCTGGCGCCCGCCCGAAGCCGACCTCACCTGTTGGCCGGGCATTCGTGACGCCCAGCAATTTGGAGCACGTTGTCCGCAGCTCGACCAACAGCAGGGCATGCCCTTCGACGCGGGAGCGCCGTTCGAGGGCAACGAAGATTGCCTGACGGTGAATGTCTTCACGCCCGCGCAGGCCACGCCCGACGCCGGCCTTCCGGTGATGGTCTTCATTCACGGTGGCGGCAACACGGTGGGCTCTGCGAGCGAGACGTTCGGCACCCAGTCGCTCGTGCTCTACGACGGCACCAGGCTCGCCCAGCGCGGCGGGGTCGTGGTGGTGACGCTGCAGTACCGCGTCGGCGTGCTCGGCTTTCTCTCGACGCCTGCGCTCGACGCCGAGACCGACGGGGGCGTGTCGGGGAACTACGGGTTGATGGATCAGCAGGCGGCGCTGCGGTGGGTGCAGCGCAACGTGCGCCAGTTCGGCGGAGACCCCACGCGGGTGCTGCTCTTCGGCGAGTCGGCCGGCGCGGTGAATACCTGCACCCAGCTC
>JAEUJR010000096.1 GCA_016793585.1 Archangium sp. | reverse complement strand
AACGAGTAGCCGTCGATGCGCGGCATCTCGAGATCGAGCGTGATGCAGTCGGGCTTGAGCGCGATGGCCTTCTTGAGGCCCTCTTCTCCATCGGCGGCGCGATCGAGCACCTCGATGCCGGGCGCAGACTCGAGCATCTGGCTGATGGCGCGCCGGTTCGACGGGGAGTCGTCGATCACCAGCACACGAATGGGTCGTTCGAGACGCATGAGACGGCCGGGGCACTACAACAGAACGGCGAAGCAGCGCACCTTCACAGCCGGGGTTTTCGGTAGACGAGATCGCCCGAGAGCTGCACGAGCTCGAATTTGGTGGTGAGGCTGAACAGGTTCTCGGAGTGCCCCAGCAGCAGGTAGCCACCATCACGCAGGCGCTCCGAGAAGAGCTGCACCACACGACGGCGCGTCTCGGTGTCGAAGTAGATGAGCACGTTGCGGCAGAAGATGACGTCCATCGAGCGCAACAGCCGCGCGCCTTCGGCGTCGAGCAGGTTGAGCCAGCCGAAGCGCACCCGCTCCTTGAACTCGCGCTTCACCTTCACGCGGCCCTGCTCGGCGAGGTCGAAGAACTGGGCCTTCTGCTCGGGCGTGGTGGAGCGCAGCGCCGACGGCCCGTACTCGGCGTGCCGCGCGGTCGAGAGCGCCTTCTGCGAGAGATCGGTGCCGAGCACGTCGATGTCCCAGTCCTTCAAGAGCGGGTGCGAGCCCATGAGCATCGAGAGCGTGTACGGCTCTTCGCCGCTCGAGCAGCCGGCGCTCCAGACGTGCAGCGAGCGGCCGATGGCGTCTTGCGCGAGGCGGGGAATCACCTCGTCGACGAGCGTGGTGAGCTGCGCGGGCTCGCGGAAGAAGTAGGTCTCACGTGGGAGCAGCAGATCGATCGCGACGTCGAGCTCTTCTTTGCCGCGGGGGTCGAAGCGCAGGTAACGCTGATAGGTGCCGAAGTCGCGCAGGCCGAGGGCTTCGAGGCGCGGCGCCAGCCGGCGCTCGGCGATGAACTTGAGATCGTCACGCAGCACGAAGCCGCACGCGTTCTGAAACACGTCGCGCAGCAGTCGAAGCTGTTCCGCCGTCATCTCGGCCATGACGTCACCGCGCCTTCAGCGTCTCGATGGCGGCCAGCAGCGCGTCGTCGGCGAGGGGGTCGGTCTCTTTCGCGCGAGCGGCTTCGAGGGCGGCGAGGTGCTGGCTCGCGTTGCCCGAGACCTGCAGCGCCTGCGCGGCAGCGACCCGCACGTCCCACCGGGGGTCGGCGAGCGAACGCACGGCCTGGGCGAGCACCGAGGGAAACGAGCAGCCCTCCTGCAGCACCTGCTTCACCACTTCACCATCGGGGTGCGCAGCGACGCGGGCGAGCTGGGCGTCGTCGGCACCGCCGAGCACCATGAGCGACTGAACGGCCGAGAGCACGACGGCGGAGTCTGCGTGGGCCGTGAGCTCGACGAGGCGCGCAGTGGCCCAGGTGGCGCCACACTCCATGGCGGCGGCCGCGGCGAGGGAGAGCACCGACGGCTCGCGATCGCCCAGCAGCCGTTCGAGCAGCGCCTTGCCCTTCACGGGGCCCAGCCCGGCGACCGAGCGCGCGGCGCCACGTCGAACGCGGGCCGACTCGTCGACGACCGCCATACCGAGCAGCGCCTGCGCTTCGGAGGGCACGACCATGGCCACCTGCGCGGCCGAGGCGCGCACCGCTTCGTTCTCGTCGTGCAGCGCGCGGCGAAGCACCGGGAGCGCGTCGGTGCCAGCGACGTTGGCCCACGCGCGCACGACATGCGGCTGCAGCTGCTGAACCTTCTCGGAGAGCGCCTGCTTCACCTCGTGCGGGAACGTCTGCGCGAGGTGCGTGAGCGCGCGTGAGGCACTGGCAGAGAGGCCATCGTCGGCGAGCGCGGTGAGCAACGGCGCTATCGCCTGAACCGACTCGCTCCGACCGAGCGCACGCACCGCGACCTCTGCGAGCTCGACCTCTCCGCTGTCGAGCAACGACGTCAACGCCGCGACGAAACGAGGGCTCGAGTTCTCGACGATGGCCTCGCTGGCGACCGAGCGGCCTTCTCGCGACATCTGCAGCAGCGCGGGCGTGGGGCCTTCGAGGAGCGCCACGAGGCCTGGCGTTCCAAGTGAGAGGAGCACCGCGAGCGAGAGCTGCGCGAGCTCTCCACCTTCGGCGGCTTCAGCGACCCGCGGCGCGAGCTCGGGCAGACGAACGGCGCGAACGAGATGCAACGCGCCGATGCGACGCTCGAGATCTTCCGACGACAGGCACTTCGTCAGCCACGAGACCGCGTCTTCGACGCCAGCGAGCGCGACCGAGAGCTCGGCTTCGACCTCGGCCGACAAGGTGGTGGTGGCGCCTCCGAGGGCGAGCAGCGCAGCGTCACGCGTGCTCTTCGTGCGCAGGGCCTGAACGACGAGCACCCACGCGGAGCGGTGACGAACGCGGCCGATCAACCGCCAGGCGCTGCGGCGCGTGAGCGGGCTGGCGACCAGCGGAACGAGCAACGGCAGCGGCGGCGGCGCGTTCAGCGCAGTGAGCGCTTCGAGCGCGCTCACCTGCAGCAGGGGGTCAGGCTCGGCGAGCAGCACCTCGAGCGCACGGCGCGCTTCGGGCCCGCCGGTCTTCCCCAGCGCTTCGGCCGACGCGACCCGCACGTTGGGATCTTCGTCTTTGAGCGCGGCGATGAGTGCCGGCGACACTTCGACGCGGCCGAGCTCTCCGAGAATGTCAGCGGCGAACTTCCGCTGATCGGGGTCGGGGTGCTGGAGCAGCTCCGCGAGTGGCTTCACCACCGTCAGCCCGAGGTGCGCGAGCGCGGTGGCGGCGGCGTTGCGTGCGCCGGGTTGGCCTCGCTTCGAGAGCACCTCGAGCAACGAGGCGACGAGCGATTCTTTGGTGGTGGCCGCGGCTAGCTTGTCGGCGGCGAGGCGTCGCACGCGCCAGCTCTCGTCGAAGAGCGCCTCGATGAGCGAGGTGAAGCTGGTCGCGACGGGCTCGAGGCCTGCGACGGTGCGGTAGCGCGATTCGGTTGCGGGGTCGGAGTCCAGCCAACTCATGATGCGTCGTCTCCCACGAGCGAAAGCAGATCCAACATGAGGCGCAGCTGCCCGGGTTCACCCACGACGCCCAGCACGTGCGGGTTCTTTCCCGGCGTGGCGGTGAGCGGAGCCGGCTTCAGCTCGGTTCGGGCCACGCGCATGACCCGCGTGACGGCGTCGACGAGGAACCCGACGCGGCGGCGGCCGAGCTTGCAGACGACCATGCGCTCGCGACGTTTGACGCGTTTGTCAGGGGTGCCTGCGCTCTTCGGCTCGACGCCGAGGCGCTTGCGCACGTCGACGACGGGCACGACTTCACCGCGCAGCTTCACGACGCCTTCGAGAAAGGTGGGCGCGCGTGGCACGGGCGTGGGCTTCTGCGCCGGGAGGATCTCGTCGACCCGCTTGAGATCGATGACGTACGTCTCGTTTCCCACCTCGAGCACACAGAGCTGAACGTCGGAGTCGGTCATGCGACGCTCAAGCCTCCGTCGACCCGCAGGGTCTGGCCAGTCACGTACGGCGCGCTCGCGAGGAACACCACGGCGCGCGCCACGTCGTCAGGGCTGCCTTCACGCTTCATGGGAATGCGCTTCAAGATGTCGTCGCGTTGCTCGCCCGTGGTCTCGGCCGCCATCGCGACGGGGCCAGGCGCCACCGCGTTCACACGAATGGCCGGCCCGAGCTCGAGCGCGAGCGAGCGGGTGAGCTGATCGAGGCCGGCTTTGGCAGCGAGGTAGTGCGAGAAGAAGTGCGTCGACGTGTACGCGTGCGAGACGGCCATGTCGGTGATGTTCACGACGCTGGCGCTCTTCGCGGCCCGCAGCGCAGGCAGCAACCCCTGTGTGAGGAAGAACGGCGCCGCGACGTTCACCTTCCACATGAGCTCGAGCTGCGCAGGGGTGACGTCGGCGAAGTCGACGTGCGCGTAGGCGGCGGCGCTGTTGACGAGCAGCTCGAGGGCTGGGTGCTCGGCGCGAATGCGCTGCGCGAGCTTCGCGACGGCGTCGGTGTCAGCGAGGTCGGCCGATTCGACCCACGCCCGGCGGCCCAGCGCTTCGAGCTCGGCCTTCACCTTCAGCGCGGGTTCGACCGAGCGGTTCGCGTGCAGCACCACGTCGAAGCCTGCCGCGCCGAGCGCCAGCGCGATCGCCCGGCCAACCCTGATTCCTGCGCCTGTCACCACCGCCGTCGGCATGAGGCGGCAGGGTAAGGCCTGAGACGGTGAATGGCTATCGAGACGGGCGCAGGCGCATCTCTTCCACCGTGGAATGAACGGCTACTTCGCGGCGACGATCTTGAAGTTGAACGCGCCGTTCTTGGTGGCGCCCCAGACGCGAATCCAGATGGGCAGCACGCTCTCGCAGCCACGGGCGTTGGTGATGTCTCCGAGATCGAGCACCTCGTCGTCTCTCCAGCCGAACTGCGACAGCAGCGTCTTCACCTTCGCCTTCGCGCCAGCGTCGTTGCCGGCCAGGAAGGTGTGGTGCGTGTCGGGCAGCAGGCGAGGGTTCACCATGATGTTGCAGTTCATGGTGTTCAGCGCCTTCACCACGTGGGCTTTGGGGAAGCGCCGCTGCAGCTGCTCGCCGAGCGAGTCGGTGTTGCCGACGAACAGGCTCGGCGGCATGCCCTTCGAGAAGTCGAGCGGGTTCGAGATGTCGACGATGGTCTTGCCCTCGAGGTTGCCCTCGCCCGCCATCACCAGCGCTTCGACCGAGCCGCTGCCGAGCGTGCAGTTGAAGACGAGCTCACCGAACGACGCTGCGTCTGCGAAGGTGCCGGCCGACGCCTTCGCGCCCGCCTTCTTCACCCACGCCGCCGCCTTCTCGTTCGTCGCGGTGCGCGAGCCCATGCGCACCTCGTGCCCCAGTTCGATCAACTTCGAGGCGATCGTCTCTCCAACCATTCCAGTGCCAAGGACTGCGAGCTTCATGCGTGCGCTCCCGTGTCGAGTGTGCGCGCAAGGTACGAGCCGGTTCGGAGCTCGGGAAGGTCGCCGCTGGCCATATCGTTCATTCCACGGTGGAATGAGTCATGGACCAGCTCCAGCGGCTGCGAATGTTCAGCAAGGTGGTCGAGCGCGGCACGTTGTCGAAGGCGGCGGCCGACATCGGCGTGGGTCAGCCGGCGGTGAGCAAGGCGATCGCGGCGATGGAAGAAGAGCTCGGCGTGCGGTTGCTCTTGCGCAGCACTCGCACGCTGACGCTCACCGACGCCGGGCGGCGGTACTACGAGCGCTGCCGGCAGGCGCTGGCCGTACTCGACGAAGCCCACGCCGAGGTGAGCGAGGGCGATGTTCCGCGCGGCACCTTGAAGCTGCATGGGCCGGTCGTGTTGGGAGAGCTGTTTCTCGGCCCGGCGACCGTCGCGTTCCAGCGCAAGTTTCCCCAGGTGCGGTGCGAGCTGACGCTGCTCGACAGCTACGTCGACCTCGTGACCGAAGGGGCCGACCTGTCGATTCGGCTCGGAGCGATCACCGACGCCTCGGTCGTGCGCCGGCGATTGGGCACGATGGAGCGTCTGCTCGTCGCGGCTCCCGGCTACTTGAAGAAGCACGGCGTGCCGCGGCACCCGGAAGAGCTCGCGAACCATCGCGCCGTGCGCTTCAGCGGGCTGCCGAGCGGAAACACGCTGACGCTGCCGTGGGGCGCGAACTCGATCAGCGTCGAGATGGCGCCGTCGTACCTGTCGAACAACGCCATCACCTTGAAGCAGGCCCTGCTCGGTGAGCTCGGCGTCGGCCTCGTGACACGCTGGCTCGTCGAAGAGGAGCTGCGGCGCGGGAAGCTGATCGTGGTGCTGCCAGACGCTCCGCCTTCGTCGCTCGAGGTGAGCGCGGTGGTGCCGACGGCGAAGTTCACTCCGACGCGGGTGCGTGAGTTCCTGCGGCTGTTGATGAAGACGTTCCTTCACGTGCCGGGAATGGCAGTGACGGCGTTGCCCCCGCCGGTCGACTCGACGCTCTGACTCAGGGCCAGTTGCCGGTCTGGCTCGGCTTCACCCCGCGCGTCGCCACCAACAACCGCCCGCCCTCTTCTTTCACCTCGAAGCACGCCACCTCGGCGCCCTTCGGAAAGAAGCCGCGCCCATCGCGCACGTCGAACACCCACGCGTGCAGCGGGCAGAACAGGTGAAACCCGTCGAGATCGCCGAAGCCCAGCTCGCCGTCACGATGCGGGCACCGATTGTCGACGCCGTAGACACGCCCGGCGATGCGAACGAGCGCCACCGAGTGCGCGCCAACCGTCACCACCAGCTTTCCCTTCTCGGCCACCGCACTCGAAGGACCTGCGTCGATGAAGTTCTCCACTGACTCTGGACCATACTCCCGGGCCATGCGCGCCACCCTGCTCTGTCTCGTCGCCACCGCCGCCAGCGCGCAGCCGCTCATCGCCACGAACTGGAACCCCGGCTTCTACGCAGGCCCGTGGGGCCGCACGACGCTCACGTTGACCACCGAGAAAGACGGCTCCGCGACCCTCGTCATCGTCACCGAACAACCACCCACCGAGCAGCGCCAACGCTTCAACCCGAGCATGTGGCAGCCGCAGCCCGAGCGATCGCACACCCTCGCCGGCACGATGAAGAAGAACGTGTGGACCTTCGACGGCGTCGCCATGACTTGCAAACCCGCGACGCGGTCCGTGCACGTCGCCGGCGCCACCATCGTCAGACGCCCACCGTGCGATCTCTGTGAGCAGCGCTGCTCGACGGCCTCATGCTGGGAGCCCACCACCACCCGCACCGTGAGCGGCCTCTCGTGCACGCTCGCGAACGATCTGCCCGGTGTTTCGCAGTTCGACCCGCTCTTCTTCTCGGCCTCACCCGGCGTGGAGTGGACACGCTGGAAAGAAGACTGCCCCGTGACGGGCTACCGCGAAGCCACGCTGCCGGTCCCTGACTGGAGCCTCTTCCCCGAGGGCACCACCGTGTTGCGCGATCTGATGGGCTCGCTCGTCGCCAAGAAGCCACCCAGCACGCAGCGCACGGTGGTGACGCGCAAACGAGACAGCGTCGAAGTCACGCGCGACGGTCGCACGTACACGGCCGCCACCCTCACCTCGCCCGCGAAGACCGAAGACGGCGGGCACGCGCTCTTTCTCTCGTGCTGGAGCGACGTGGCCACGGTGCACTCCACCGACCTGCGCTTCACCCGCCAGGCCTCGGAGTGCGATGGCAGCAACGAAGTCGCCACCAGCAAGGCGCCCCGGAAGCTGCCGGTGCTGGGCTGCCGCCTCACCATCGACGGCGACACGAGCGATTCTTCGTTGCGCTTTCTTCCGGGCAAGGTGCTCGAGCGCATCGGCGTGCAAGGCGACTGCACCAAACTCGAGGCGCTTCGGGCACTTCCCGCCCTCGATGCGCCGGCATTCACCGACTGAGCCGTCGGTTCCGAAATCCGAGGGTGCGAAAGAGGCCAGCTGTGTAAAGCCCTCGCGCCATGTCAGACGCCACCGTTCTCGCGCTCGATCTCGGAACCTCGGGGCTCAAAGCGGCAGTCATCTCGTCGCGAGCCGCCGTCGTCGACAGCGAGGTGGTGCCACTGGGCGTGTCGATGCTGCCGGGTGGCGGCGCAGAACAGAACCCCGCTGACTGGTGGGCCGCGATCGTGAAGGCGGCGTCGGCGTTGTGGGCGCGCGGCGTCGCGAAGCCCCAGCAGGTGGTCGGCATCGCGCTCTCGTCGCAGTGGGGCGGCACGGTGGCGGTCGACAAGACGGGCACTCCGATTCGCCCCGCCCTCATCTGGATGGACTCTCGTGGCAAAGAAGAGAACCGGCGCATCGCGGGCGGGTTCCCGGCGGTCGACGGCTACGGCATCGTCAAGGCCCTGAGCTGGATTCGGAAGACCGGCGGCGTGCCCAGCCTCTCGGGCAAAGACCCCGTCGGCCACATCGCCTGGCTCAAGAAGCACGAACGCGCGACGTACGACGCGGCCCACTGCTTCCTCGAGCCGAAAGACTGGGTGAACCAGAAGCTCACCGGGCGCATGGCCGCCAGCTTCGACTCCATCGTGTTGCACTGGGCCACCGACAACCGAGACATCAACGCCATTCGCTACGACGACGCGATGCTCGAGTTGACCGAGCTCGAGCGCTCGAAGCTGCCCGAGCTGATTCCTTCGGCCTCCATCGTGGGCGAGCTCTCGGCCGAGTCTGCTGCCGCGCTCGGCCTGTCGACGAAGGTGAAGGTCGCTGCGGGTGGCGCCGACATGCACACGGCCGCCATCGGTGCGGGCACCGTCGACGACTACGACGCGCACCTCTGCCTTGGCACTTCGTCGTGGCTGCTCGCGCACGTGCCCTTCAAGAAGTCGGATCTCGATCACAACATGGCGTCACTGCCGGCGGCGATTCCCGGCCGATATCTGTTCTGTAATGAACAGGAGTCGGCGGCGGGCGGGCTCAAGCTGGTCGCAGAGAAGCTTCTCAAACGCAGTAACTACCCCGAGCTCTTTTCCGAGGCAGAACAGGCTCCGGTCGGTAGTGATGGGCTCATGTATCTGCCGTGGATTCATGGCGAGCGATCGCCCATCGACGACCCGATGGTGCGTGGCGGCTTCGCGGGGCTCTCGCTCGAGCACGAGGCGAGTCATCTCATTCGCGCGGTGCTCGAGGGCGTGGCCCTCAACACACGCTGGCTGCAGAAACACCTCGAAGAGAACCTCGGGCGGCCGCTGAGGGCGGTCACCGTGGTGGGCGGCGGGGCGCGCTCGAACCTGTGGTGTCAGATTCAGGCCGACGTGCTGGGCCGCCCGGTTCGCCAGGCCGAAGACCCGCAGATGACGAACGCGCGTGGCGCGGGCATCTCGGCGCTCGTGGCGCTCGGGCTCTTGAAGTGGAGCGACGTGACGCCGCTGGTGCCCATCGCGAAGACCTGGGAGCCGCGCGCCCAATACAAGAGCCTCTTCGACGAGCGCTTCGAACAATTCCTGGTCGAGTTCAAACACCGCAGATCCATTTCGCGTCGCTTCACGGGTGGTCACTGACATGCAGATTCCAGACGCCGCAAACGCCGTTCTCTCCCGCCTGCCCAAAGGCCTCACCCGCCGCATCGAAGGGGTGCTCGACAAGCTGCCCTTCGTCGGTGCCATGGTTCGCGCCGAGAAGAAGAAGGTCAGCGACTCGATGCGCGAGTCGGTGCGCAAACACCGGCCGACCGAGCTCGCCTTCGACGCGCTCCCCTCGAAGGGCCTTGGCAAGGAAGAGATTCTCGAGACGTTGAAGACGTTGTCGACGCGCGAGGCGCCGATGTGGCGTGACGGGCGGGTCTCGGGCGGCGTGTACCATGGAGACGAGGCGCACCTGCGCTTCCTCGACGAGGTGTACTCGCTCTATTCGCAGGCCAATCCGTTGCACGCCGACGTGTGGCCGTCGGTGGCGCGGTTCGAGGCCGACATCGTCGCGTTCACGGCGAAGCTGATGGGCGGCGACTCGAAGCTCGACGACGACGAGAAGGTCGTGTGCGGCGCGCTCTCCTCTGGCGGCACCGAGAGCATCATGCTGGCGATGAAGGCGTACCGTGACCACGGGCGCTTCGTGCGGGGCATCAAGCGCGGCAACATCGTCGCGGCCGTCTCGGCGCACCCTGCGTTCGACAAGGCGGCCCACACGCTCGACGTCGAGATGCGGCGCGTGCCGGTCGACGCCGATGGGCGCGCCAATGTGGACGCGATGAAGGCGGCGGTCGACTCCAACACGCTGGTGATGATCGGCTCGGCGGTCTCGTTCCCTCACGGCGTCATCGACCCGATTGAAGAGCTGTCGGCGTTCGCCAAACACAAACACATCGGGTTTCACACCGATGCGTGTCTGGGCGGGTTCATTCTCGCGTTCGCGAACGAGGCGGGCTTTGCGACTCCGCGCTTCGACTTCTCGTTGCCGGGCGTGACGTCGATGTCGGCCGACACGCACAAGTTCGGCTACGCGGCGAAGGGCAGCTCGGTGGTGCTGTACCGCGGGCGCGCGCTGCGCCGGCACCAGTACTTCACGACGCCGGAGTGGACAGGCGGGCTCTATGTGACGCCGGGCTTCGCGGGCAGCCGTCCCGGAGCGCTCATCGCGCAGGCCTGGGCCACGATGGTCGCGATGGGGCGTGAGGGCTACGTCGCGAACACGAAGGCGGTGCTCGAGACGGGCCGAAAGATTCGCAAGAGCATCGAGGCGATGCCCGAGCTGCGCATCGTGGGCGACCCGCTGTGGGTGATCGCGTTCCGCTCCGACGTCGTCGACGTGTACCGGGTGCTCGACGAGATGGCGAAGCGCGGCTGGAGTCTCAATGGTCTGCAGCACCCTGCCGCCGTGCACCTGTGCGTGACGTTGCGTCACACGTTGCCGGGCGTGGCCGAGAAGTTCGCGAGCGATCTGCGCGCGTCGGTCGATGCCGTGCGTGACTCTCCGCCCGCGAAAGACGGCATGGCGCCGGTCTACGGCCTCGCGTCGTCACTGCCGTTCAAGGGCCTCGTGAGCGATCTGCTGTGCGCGTACGTCGACGCGCTCTACGACGCCTGAATCTCGATCACTTCACCGCCGCCGAGATGGCCTTGAACTCAGGCCCACCGGCCTTGCCCAGCGCGTCGAACAACACCGTCTCGACGGTGGTGATCATCGCGCCCGAATTCCGGCACAGCTCGAGGCCCACGCGCTCGTCGACCTCGGTGCGTGACAGCACCGCGTCGGCCGCGAGGTACGGCGTCAGCTTCGCCTCGCTCAACGCGCGCACCGTCTGAAACACACACACGTGCGTCTCCATGCCGGTGACGAGCACGCTGGAGCGCCCGGTCAGCCGCTCCTTCACCTCGGGCACGAAGGCCGAGAACTCGAGCTTCTCGATCGGCTTGAAGTCGGGAATGCGCTCAGACACGACCTTCATCGTCGGCCCCAGGCCCTTCGGGTACTGCTCGGTCACCACGATCGGCAGCCCCAACGCCTTCGCGCCCTCGATGGCGGCCAGCGTTCGGTTGAGCAGGCGCTCGAGGCGGGGCGGGCTCATCGCCGCTGCGAGCCGCTCCTGAATGTCGATGATCAACAGAGCCGAGGCCGTCTTGGTGAATCGGTGCATGACGCCTCTTTACCACCGTGGCCACGTGCGGACTCTGCGAGTCTGAGCGCCAGGAGGAGTTCACCCATGGTTCGTGTCGTCTGCATCTTCACCCTCGTCACCCTCGCCTGCTCGCCTTCGACCGGCGGCGGCGGAGCAGCGGGCGGCTCGCCGTTGCCCACTGGCGGCGGCTTCACCAACGCGGGCGGGGGAAGCTCTGGCGGCACGCAAACTTGCCCCTGGCTCGTCACCTGCGCGACCAACTGCTCACAGACCGATCAAGCCTGCCTCAACGCCTGTGGTGCCCAGGCCACCAGCACGGCCCTCGGCCAGTACAACGCGCTCGTCGACTGCACGAACACCAACGGCTGCCAGACCGACGCGTGTGTTCAGCAGAACTGTGCGGCGCCGCTGAGCGCGTGTGTCGGCTCGAGCACGAGCGACGGCGGGAGCGGCGGCGGTTCGGCGACCTGTCTGCCCAACACCGTCGGCCGTCGCATCACGGCGCGCAGCGGCCCCGACGAGTTCGTCACCACCATCACCGCCGTCGACGGCGATCACGTCACCTCGACCATCTCGACTGGCGGCACGGTGATCAGCACGAGCGAGGCCATGGTGAGCTGCTCCCAGGCGAGCCTCGTCAGCACCACCGATCTCGTCGGCTCGGTCACGAACTACAGGCCTCCGCTCGACACGCTGCCCAGCGCCTTCACCGTCGGCCACATGAACACCGCCACGGCCATGATCGATCTTCGCCCCATGGGCGCCGCCCCGTGCCGCGGCTCCATCGAGAAGCGTTACTCGGTGCTGGCGAACGAGTCGGTCACCGTGCCCGCTGGAACGTTCCAGACCGTGAAGTTCGAGGTCACCTCCGTCGCCACCACCGACTGCCCCAACGGCTCCGGCGGCGCCAACGCGACCGACACCCTGTGGTTCGCGCCAGGCGTCGGGGTCATCAAGACCCAGAACGACATGGGCCGCTCCGAGGTCACCGAGATTCGGTAGG